>JBJMLJ010000093.1:0-2646 GCA_045805365.1 Thermoleophilaceae bacterium | reverse complement strand
GTCCACACGGCGCGCTCGATCATCGACATCGAGGGGCAGCGTGTGAGCGCCCGGGATCGGCTCTACCTGGCCGCCGAGGTGCCGACGCTGCTGATCTGGGGCGAGCGCGACCCGATCATTCCGGCCAAGCACGGCCGCGAGGCACAGCGCGAGATACCGCACAGCCGGCTCGAGCTGTTCCCCGATGCCGGCCACTTCCCCTACAAGTCCGACCCGCAGCGGTTCGTGGACGCCCTCAGCGCCTTCATCGAGGAGACCGAGCCGGCCGACGTCGACTCCGAGCAGCTGCGCGACCAGCTCCTCACGAGGGCCGGCCGATGACGAGGCTCGAGCGCAACGTGAACGTCGGCGCGGTAATCGTCCCGTTCGTGGCCTTCCTCGTGGCGATCCCGCTGCTCTGGAACCGCCTCGTCGGGGTGACCGACCTGGCCCTGTTCGCGGTCATGTACCTGCTCTGCGGGCTCGGCGTGACCATCGGCTTCCACCGCCTCCTCACCCATCGGGCGTTCGCGACCTACAGGCCGGTGCAGTACCTGTTCGCGGTCTTCGGCTCGATGGCCGTGCAGGGTCCCGTGATCAGCTGGGTCGCGGATCACCGCAAGCACCATGCCCATGCCGACGAGGAGGGCGACCCGCACAGCCCGCACGTGGGCCACGGCCCGGGTGTCCGCGGCGTGCTCGCCGGCCTCTGGCACGCGCACGTCGGCTGGCTCTTCACCAACCAGGGCCGGGCGGAGCGGCGGCGCTACGCCCCCGACCTGACGGAGGACGCCGGCATGCGTTGGATCAACCGCCACTTCGTCGCCCTCGTGGGGATGAGCCTGCTGCTGCCGGCGGCGGCGGGCTGGGCGCTGACCGGTCGCGTGACCGGCGCGTTGACCGGGCTCCTCTGGGGCGGGCTGGTGCGCATCTTCTTCCAGCACCACGTGACCTGGAGCATCAACTCGGTCTGCCACTTCTTCGGCCGCCGCCGCTTCGACACCGACGACGAGTCGACCAACGTGGCCTGGCTCGCGCTGCCCTCGCTGGGCGAGGCCTGGCACCACAACCACCACGCCTTCCCCCGCTCGGCGATCCACGGCCTCCGCTGGTACGAGCTCGACCCCTCGGGCCTGGCGATCCGCGCGCTGCGCCGGGTGGGCCTGGCGTGGAACGTGGTGCAGATCGCGCCGGAGCGCCAGCGGGCCAAGGCCGCCGCGGCCCAGGACGCGGACCGCGCGGCCCTCGTGCGCTGATCAGCCGGCCTGGGTCGACGCCGCGAGCCGCAGGTAGGAGAGTGTCCAGAAGGCGTGCCCGAAGCTGCCGATCGCGCCGAAGGCCGCCAGGGCCAGCGGCACGGCCACCAGCGCGGTGAGCGCCCCGACCGCGATCGCCACCGCCGCCGGCGCCGCGACGGCGAGGATCACCGTGGGGAGGGCGACCAGGACGAGCGCCAGGCCAAGCGCGATCGCGGCGCCGATGGCGATCCCCTGCTGGATGAGAAGGACCAGCAGCGACCTGCCGATGTTGTGGCGGAACAGCCGCCAGCCGCCGCGGATCGACGCGGCCATGCCGGTGCGGCGGAGCACGAGCTCGCGCAATCCGAGCTGCGCGGTCACCCCAAGCGGCACCAGGATCACGAGGAACGTCGCCAGCAGGATCAGCGCGGCCACGATCACCACGAGCACCCGCACGACAACCGAGTCGACCAGCGCGAACACGACTATCGCCGGGGCGCCTACCGCCACGAGCACGCCGAGGATCAGGCCGAGCCCCAGGAGCGCAACGAGCACGCCATACCCCAGCACCCGCCAGAACCTGGTCCGCCCCGCGCGCCACGTGGCCCGGAAGTCGCGCCGCTCGCCGTAGGCGATGCCGGCCACGCTGTCGATCAGGCCTCCCTGGGAGATCGTGCTGAGCACGATGAAGACGACGAACAGCAAGAGCGCGACGGCGGCCAACGCGATGACCACCGCAGGATCCACGTGAAACGAGCCGTCGCCCGAGTCGGAGCTGCTCGGGAACTGGAAGTTGAATGACCCGCCGCTCGTCCCGGCGAAGATCCCGAAGAACCACAGGAAGCGGTTCCGCCAGGTGATGCGAAACGCGTCGGAGATGAGCTGGCCGTACGGCATGGCCGAGGCCCGCACCGTACCTCTACAGAAGGCCGGCTAGTCCGAGGAGTCGTCCTCGTCTGAGGACTCTTCCTTCAGCTGCTGCTTGTCGACCTTGCCCTGCGGCTTGCGGGGCAGCTCGTCGACGAACTCGATCTCGCGCGGCACCTTGTACTTGGCGAGGTTGTCCTTGACGTGCGACTTGAGGTCGTCCTCGGAGACCTCGCCCTCGGTGACGACGAACGCCTTGAGCCGCTCACCGAACTCGTCGTCCTCGACGCCGACGACGGCGGCCTCGGAGACCGAGCCGTGCTGCTGAAGCGTCTCCTCGACCTCCTCCGGATAGACGTTCTCGCCGCCGGAGACGATCATGTCGTCGGCCCGGCCCTCGACGAACAGGCGCCCGTCCTCGTCGAGGTGGCCGAGGTCGCCCGTTGACATGTGGCCGTCGCGGGTCTCCTCGTTCTCGCCGCTCGTGTACTCATCGAGCAGCATCTCGTTGCCGACGAAGATCTCGCCGCTCTCCCCCGGCGGCTGCTCGTTGCCGTCCTCG
>JBJMLJ010000092.1:0-3331 GCA_045805365.1 Thermoleophilaceae bacterium | reverse complement strand
GACCCAACGCGACCGGAGCGGCGAAGCTGCACGAGATCTTCACCGGCGGGCACATCATCCTCAGCGGGCTCGAGCGGGCCTTCCTCGAGTTGCTGCGCTCGGCGGGACTGCCACGCCCGAGGACCAACCGGCCTGCGGGCTGCCGCTACGTCGACTGCCGCTGGCCCGAGCACAGGCTCACCGTGGGGCTGGACAGCTACACGTACCACCACAGTCGCCACGCGTGGCAGCGGGACAGAACGCGGGAGCGCGAGGCCCGGGCCCGCGGCGATGAGTTCCGCCACTTCACCCGCGACGAGGTCCGGGGGCACCGCGGGTACGTGCTCGACGAGATGCGCGCGCTCCTGCGGAGCGGCTAGAGCTCCAGTACCACCTTCCCCGTCGCCCGCCGCTCCTCGATCAACCGCATCGCATCCGCCGCCTCCTCCAGGGGAAAGCGGGCGCCGACGAGCGGCCGCACGGCGCCCTCGTCGATCAAGCGGTCGATCGCCTCCGCCACCTCGCGGGTCACGTGAGGCTTCGGCATCACGTACGCCCCCCAGCCGGCGCCCACCACATCGACGTTCCGCAAGAGCAGCCGGTTGACTCGAACCTCCGGAATCGAGCCCTCTGTGAATCCTACGACGACGACGCGCCCCTCCTCATTGAGGCAGCGCAGGCTGTCCGTGAAGCGGTCGCCGCCGACCGGGTCGACCACCACGTCGACCCCGCCAAGCTCCTGAACCTGCTCGCGCCAGGGACCGTCCGAGCGGACCACCTCGTCCGCTCCGGCCTCGCGCGCGACCTTCTCCTTCTCGTCGCTCGACACGACCGCCACCGTGCCCGCGCCCAGGCCCTTGGCAACCTGGAGCGTCGCGGTCCCGACACCGCCCGCCGCGCCGTGCACCAGCACGCGCTCGCCCTCCGCCAGCCGGCCGCGCAGCTTCAGCGAGAAGTAGGCCGTGTGGTAGTTGAGGATCAGCGCGGCGCCCTGGGCGAAGTCGAGCGACTCCGGCAGCGGGAAGGTCATGTGGGGCGGCGCGACCGCGAGCTCGGCCCAGCCCGACAGCCCGGTGAAGGCCGCCACCCGGTCGCCAGGCGACACCGCCGCACCGTCGGACGCCGAGCGGACCACGCCCGCCACCTCGGCCCCGGGCACGAACGGCGGGTCGGGCTTGAACTGGTAGAGCCCGCGGCTCTGGAGCACGTCCGGGAAGGAGACGGCCGCGGCGGCCACCTCGACGACCACGCCCTGGCCGGGGCTGAACATGTGGTCCGCCTCCGGCTCGGGCAGATCGGCCGGCTCGACCGCCTCCGGGCCGTCGAGCGAGGTGACCTGGAGCGCCCGCATCGAGCCGCGATCCTTTCACTCCACGCGATCGCGCGTGCTCATCCCCACCTCGAGGTGGTCGGTCCTGTCAAGCCGCGGCCGCTAGAACCCGGTTGCGACCCGCCGCCTTGGCCGCGTAGAGGGCCTCGTCCGCGGCCGCCTAGATCAGCTCGAACGAGCGCAGCTGCTTGCGCAGCTCGTAGGCGAGGCGCGGAGCACGTCGTCGCCGCGGGCGTGGCGAGCTGCGCGCCGTGCGGGCGTCGAGCGTCAGCTGTTTGACCGCCGAGAGCGCGAACAGGCCGAGGATCCACCAGCCGTAGATGGGGGCGAAAACGAGCATGGCGCCGCCGGGAGCGCCGGAGGCGATGTCGACCCCTGCCTCGCCCTCACATAAGGGCTAGCGGGTGCGCGGGTCCAGGCCTTGAGGGAGGACGACGCGTTTCTGGCCCCGGCCCCTCCTGCCAGCGCAGGTAGGCGAGGATGCCGATGAAGACGCCCGCGAGGGTGAACAGGCTCCAGAGGGCGCCCTGGGCGAGCTGCCCGGCGATCGGTGCGGGGCAGGTGTCAGCCAGGGCCCAACCGAGGCCGAAGATGGCCGACCCGACGACGTACCGCGGCGACACCTTGTCCGTCTTCCAGGTCACGGGCTGGCCGGTGAGGAGCGCGCGCACGCGATACCTCCTCAGCAGCCGCGTGCCGAGGAAGCCCACCACCACGGCGGTCCCCATCATCAGGTAGAGGTAGGGGTCCTTCAGGAGCAGCATGTCGCGGATGCGGTCGGGGTTGACGAACTGCCCCCAGGACATGGCGACGCCGAAGACCGCGCCGAGGAGCAGGGCGGCGAGGCGCGCCTTCATCCCGTCACCGCCCTGATCGCGAAGCTGGCGGCGACCGCCGTGGCCATGAACGTCCCCGTGGCCACCAGGCTCGCCGGCGAGCCCACGGACGACCCGCCGATGCCGTTCCCCGAGGTGCAGCCGCGGGCCAGCTTGGCCCCGAATCCCACCAGCGCGCCGGCCACCAGCAGGACGCCCCCGACGGCCCCGTACGCGTGCGACCCGAAGCTGCGCGTCAGCCAGCCGTAGCCGTCGCCGACCGTGGAGCCGCCGGCCAGCAGCCGGAAGGCGAGGCTGCCGCCGAGCACGCCGAAGAGGAACCAGGCCTTCCAGGACAGGCCGTCGGCGCGGTGCGTGGCCCGCTCGATCAGCTGCGAGTAGCCGCCGACCACGCCGACGCGCTCGTTGATACAGGCGAACAGGCCGACCGTGACGAGCCCGACGAGGATCCCGATCACGTACCAGGCAGGCCGCTGCAAGAGGAAGTCGTGCATCTCTCCCAGGTTATTCCCGGCTACCGCGCCCGCTAGGCGGGGGTCAGGGGCCTGAGCTCCTCCTCGTGGGAGATCGTCAGGCGGCGCAAGAGCCCCGAGCGCTCGATCAGGTAGGCGCCCATCTGCCGGAGCGGCGGCGAGTAGAGGTGAACGGTCAGCGCCGGCTGGTCCCCGGCGTGGGTGACGCGATGGATGTCCGCGGCCTCGAAGGCGAAGCTCTCACCCGGCCCGTAGACGCGGACGCGCGGCTCGCCTCCCACGGCGAGCCGCTCCTCGCGAACGTGGCCCTGGAGCACGTGGACCGCGCCGGCCGAGATGTCGTGGTCGTGGAAGCCGGTGTCGGCGCTGTCGCCCCAGCGGATCACCCATGCGCTCATGAGCTCGTTCGTGAACAGCTCGCGGTAGACCCGGGAGGCGGTCGTCTCCACGGCGAAGCTCGCGACCTCCTCGGAGTCGGCAAGCACGGCTACCGCCGTCTGAAGGTCCTCCGGGTTGAGGATCGGGGCCTCTCCGTGCGCCATGCACGTAAATCTACAGAAAGTTGATCGGAAAAGACGAGAAGAATCAGGCGGCCAGCTCGACGCCCGCGAGAACCGAGGCGAAGGCCTCGACAACCCGCCGGTCGAACTGCGTGCCGGCGCAGCGCCAGAGCTCGGCAAGCGCCTCGTCCTGGCTCTTCACGTTCACGCGGT
>JBJMLJ010000091.1:0-6835 GCA_045805365.1 Thermoleophilaceae bacterium | reverse complement strand
CGGCGTGATGTATGAGGACGGCGAGCTGCGCGCGTACGGCGCCGGGATCCTGTCGAGCTACGGCGAGATCGAGGAGTTCCGCTCGATGGAGATCCGGCCGATCGACCTCCTCGAGATGGGGACGCTCGACTACGACATTACGAAGTACCAGCCGGTCCTCTACTCGGCCGGGTCGATGACCCAGCTCGTGGACGAGCTCGGCGCGTTCTTCGCCGGCTTCGACGACGACACGCCGGAGCGGTTGAAGGCCGAGCATTCGGTGAGCGCCTAGCCGGGCGCCGCGCGCCGGAGCCCGGCCGGGGGGTTCCACAGAAACGGACATTGTGTCCCGAAATCTGTTGAACCCCCGGGTTGATGGGCGAAGCCCCCCGGGTAGCTTGAGCGTATGACGCACCACTCGCACGACGAGCCGCTCGCGGGCAAGCGGGCGGCGATCATGGTGGGACCTCAGTTCGAGGACACCGAGGCCCTGTACCCGCTCTATCGCCTGCGCGAGGCGGGCGCCCGGGTCGCGGTGATCGGCTCCGAGGCCGGCGCCAGCGTGCCGGGCAAGAAGGGCCACGAGCTGGAGATCGAGAAGGCGGCCGGCGAGCTCTCCGCGGACGACCTCGACCTGCTGGTGATCGCGGGCGGCTACGGCCCCGACAAGCTGCGCACCGATGAGGGCGTGCTCGACCTGGTCCGCGACCTCAACGAGAGCGGCAAGCCGATCGCATTCATCTGCCACGCCGGCTGGGTGCCGGCCTCGGCCGGAATCGTCGAGGGACGGCGCGTGACCTCGGTGCAGGCGATCGCCGACGACCTGCGCAACGCGGGGGCGGACTGGGAGGACGCCGAGGTGGTCGTGGACGGGAACCTGGTCTCGTCCAGGCGGCCGGACGACCTGCCGGCGTTCATGCGCGCGACCATTGACGTCGCCGCCCACGCCGGGGCACCGGCCTAGCCGCGCTCGCCCCGGGCCAGCCGCTCCCAGAAGCGGACGTACTCGCGCTGGTGGCCGATGCCCGACTCGAGGGCGAGCCAGGGCCCGCGGGGCTCCTCGCCGATGTCGAGGCTCTTCATCCCCTCGTATGCGGCCAGGCGGCGGCGGTGGAGCTCGAGCTGTGACTCGGCCAGCTCGGCGGGGTCGGCGCCGAAGAAGAGCTTGAGCAGCCCGGGGTCGCGGAAGTCGTAGAGCTGCTCGGGCGGAGTGCGGCGCCACTCCTCGAGGGCGCGCCGGCCCTTCGCGGTCAGCGAGTAGCGCTTGCGCCGGCGGCCGCGCTCCTCCTGCCGCTCGTTCAGGTAGCCGGCCTCCGCCAGTCGCGTGGGCTCCGAGTAGAGCTGCGCGTGCTGGAGCGTCCAGAAATTGCCGACGGTCTCGCGCACCGCCTGCTTGAGCGCGTAGGGCGTGGCCTCGCCGGACAGCTCGATCAGGCCGAGGACGATGAACGAGGTGGGTGTCAGGCGTGGCGCTTGCAATAGTCCAAAATAGACGGTATGGTTCGGACCGTCCTAAAGGTACCAACAGGGAGCGACGGAATGGCAACGCGCACCGCAGCACCAGCTACGACTCGACGGATCGGCTTCGAGAGCCAGGAGAAGGAGCTGAGCGTCGACCGGCTTCCGGTGCGGGGGAAGCTGCCGGACTGGCTGGCGGGCGACCTGGTGCGCGTTACGCCGGCGCTGCTCGACGTCGGCGGCCGGTCGCTGCGTCATTGGTTCGACGGCCTGGCGATGCTGAATGCCTTCGGGATCGAGGGCGGGAGGGTCTCGTACGGCAGCCGCTTCCTCGACACCGAGGTGCGGCGCCAGGCGCGGGATGGCCACATCGGCTTCATGGGCTTCGCGCAGGACCCGTGCCGCTCGCTCTTCAAGCGCGTGATGTCGATCGCCTCGGCGCCGCGCAACGACAACGCGAACGTCAACCTGATGAAGCTCGGCGAGCAGTACCTGGCGATGACGGAGCTGCCGATGCCCGTCGAGTTCGATCCCGAGACGCTCGAGACGCTGGGGATCGCCGAGTACGAGGATCGCCTCGCCGGCCAGGTGACGACCGCGCATCCGCACTACGACCCGGCCCGCGAGGAGGCGCTCAACTACGTCACCTACCTGGGCCCGCGCAGCTCGTACCGGCTCTACGCCCAGCCGGCGGGCTCGACGGCCCGCCGGCGCATAGCCAAGATCGGCGTGAGCCGGCCGGGCTACATGCACAGCTTCGGCATGAGCGAGCGCTACCTGGTCCTGGCCGAGTTCCCGTTGGTGGTCAACCCTCCGGAGATTGCGCTCAGCGGCAAGGCGTTCATCCACAACTTCCGCTGGGAGCCCGAGCGGGGCACCCGCTTCATCGTCGTCGACAGGCACTCGGGAGAGCTCCGCGGTGTCTACGAGGGCCCGGCGTTCTTCTGCTTCCACCACGTCAACGCGTTCGAGCGCGGCGACGAGCTGATCGTGGACCTGTGCGCCTACGACGACCCCGCGATCATCGACCTGCTGGAGGTCGAGCGACTGCGGGAGGGCGACCGGATCCCGCCCGTCCGACTGCAGCGTTGCCGGCTCGACCTGGAGAGCGGCCGGGTCGAGTACGAGCAGCTCTCCGACAAGTCGCTTGAGCTGCCGCGGATCAACTACGGCACGGTCAGTACGCGCGACTACCACCACGTCTACGGCGCGGCCACGCATTCCGAGCAGAGCGACTGGTCGGACGAGCTCGTCAAGGTCGATGTCCAGGGCGGCGAGGCGCTCGCCTGGCACGAGCCCGGCTGCTACGTCGGCGAGCCCGTGTTCGTGGCCTCGCCCGACCGGCGCGCCGAGGACGACGGGGTGGTCCTCTCGGTGGTGCTCGACGCCGCGGCGGGACGCTCGTTCCTGCTCGTCCTCGACGCCGGCTCGTTCGAGGAGCTGGCGCGGGCCGACGCGCCGCAGCGGATCCCGTTCGGCTTCCACGGCCAGTTCTTCGGGTCATGAGCGAGATTCGGGTTGCGGACGCGGATCGCGAGCGGGCGGTCGAGCGCCTCCGGCGGGCGGCCGGCGAGGGTCGCCTCGAGCCCGAGGAGCTGGAGCAGCGGACCGAGGCGGCGCTGCGCTCGCGGACGGAGACGGAGCTCGCGAAGCTCGTCGAGGACCTGCCGCCGGAGCGCCGGCCGAGCAGGCGCCGGCAGCGGAAGGTCGCCGGCCTGCGCGACCACCGGCTCGCCTACGCCGTGGGGGCGCCGGCGATGATCGCGATCTGGGCGCTCACGGGCGCCGACTACTTCTGGCCGGTGTGGCCGATCCTCGGCTGGGGTTCGGGCCTCTTCTTCCACGGCAGGGCGGTCGCCGCGCGTTAGCCTGCGCGGCGATGGCCTCGAAGATCTTCGCCGCGGGCCTCCTCGACGGCCAGGTGGCGGTAGTCAGCGGCGGTGGCAGCGGCCTGGGGCGTGCCACGGCGATGGAGCTGGCGGCCTGCGGCGCCACGGTGGTCGTCTGCGGTCGGCGGCGCGAGCCGCTCGAGGAGACCGTCGAGCGTGCCGCCGGCGGCCGCTGCGAGGCGGTCGAGTGCGACATCCGCGAGGAGGACCAGGTCGAGGCGCTCGTCGACGGCGTCCTCGACCGGCACGGCCGGATCGACGTGCTCGTGAACAACGCCGGCGGCCAGTACATGACGCCGGCGGAGGACATCACCTCCAAGGGCTTCCGCACGGTCATGCGGCTCAACGTCGAGGGGACGTGGCTGATGAGCCACGCCGTCGCCACCAAGGCGATGATCCCGGAGGCGCGCGGCGGGAAGATCGTCAACGTGACCCTGTCGCCGCATCAGGGCCTACCCGGGATGGCCCACTCCTCGGCCGCCCGCGCGGCGGTCGAGAACCTGACCAGGGTCCTGTCGATCGAATGGGCGCGCTTCGGGATCCGGCTGACCGCGCTGGCGGCGGGCCACTTCGACACGGAGACACTGCGGACCAAGTACCCGCGCCCGGTGGTCGAGGGCGTCGCGGGGACCGTTCCGCTCGGTCGGCTCGGGACCGAGGAGGAGTTCGCCTGGCTGGTGGCGTTCGTCGCCTCGCCGGGCGGCGACTACCTGTCGGGCGCCGTGATCACGATCGACGGCGCGCGCGACAACTGGTTCGGGCCCTGGCCTCCGGGCGGCCTGACCGACGAGGGCGGCAAGCCGCTCGCAGAGGAGCGAAAGCAACGGTAGAAGCGGCCGCAGAGCGCGTCGAGGCCTCCCGGGCGGGGCGCGTGGTGCTGAGCATCTTCCTCGCGTTCGTCGTGCTCGGGATCGTCGTCTTCGACCTACCGGCCTCGAAGCTCAAGTCCAAGGTCTCAAAGGCGACCGACCCGGTGGTGAACGCCCTCGGCCTGAACCAGAACTGGAACGTGTTCGCCCCCGACCCGAGGCGCGAGAGCATCTCCCTCGAGGCGCGGGTCACGATGAGCGACGGGAGCCACCGGACCTGGCGGCCCTACGTCGGCGGCGACCTGATCGGCGCCTACCGCGACTATCGCTGGGGCAAGTTCACCGAGAACGTCCGCCTCGACCGCAACAGGGAGCTCTGGCCGGGGCTGGCCGACTGGGTCGCGCGCCGCGAGGCGTCCGGTCACCTCGGCGTGAGGCGCGTGGTCCTCATACGGCACTGGCGGGAGCTGCGCCCGCCCGGCGCCCGCGAAAGCGAGGGCCCCACGAGGAGCTACGCGTTCTACACCCGGACGTGGCGATGACCGGCGCGCGGCGGCTCTGGGGCTCGTGGGAGCGATTCTGGTTCGAGCCGGAGTCAGCGGCTCCGCTGGTGTTGGTCCGGGTGGCGTTCGGAGTGCTGGTGCTGGCCTGGGCGCTGAGCCTGGCGCCGGACCTGCTCACGTTCCTCGGTCCGCACGGGCTGCTGCCGGACGCTCCTCGGTTCGACTCGCCCGGCCTCTGGACGCTGCTGAGCCCGCTCAACTCGAACGCGGCGGTCATCGTCTGCTACTGCGCGCTGATCGCGGCGGCGCTCTCGCTGGTGGTCGGCTTCCAGACGCGGCTTGCCGCCCTGATCGTGTTCGTGGCCTACACGTCTATGGAGCGGCGGAACTTCTACGTCACCAACTCCGGTGACGAGCTCATCCGGATCATCGCCCTGATCCTGTTCCTCGCGCCGGCGGGGGCGGCGGTCTCGGTGGACCGCTGGCGACGGCGACTGCCGCCCTGGACGTTCCCCAAGCGCTCCCCGTGGGCGCTTCGCCTCCTCCAGGTCCAGGTCAGCGTCCTCTACCTGTCGGCGGTCTGGGGCAAGGTCCGCGGCGTCACGTGGAACAACGGCACGGCGACCTCGTACGCCATGCGGCTTGACGACATCGCCCGCTTCCAGCTTCCCCACGCGATCACCCAGTCGGAGCTGATCGCGAACCTGCTGACCTATGGCACGCTGGCCACCGAGCTCTCGATCGGGATCCTCGTGTGGAACCGCCGTCTGCGCCCCTACGTCCTGCTGGCGGGGGTGGCGCTTCACCTGTCGATCGACCTGACGATGCGGATCGGGTTCTTCAGCCTCGGCGTGTTCGTCGCCTACCTCGCGTTCGTCTCCCCCGAGCGGGCGGAGTGGGTGATCCAGGCTGTTCGCGCGCGGGCGGAGCGGCTGCTCAGCGCACGAGCACCGGCCGCGAGTCGGTGATCACGGCGCGCCGCAGGTGGACGCTGTCCACGCCGCGGGTGGAGAGCCCCAAGCGGAGGGTCCCGGTCCGCGCCGTCTCCGGCGACCGTTCCGAGAAGACGAAGTTCCCCAGGCTCTGCCGCTACGTCGTCATTCCTCCGAACTGGCCGCCGGTGACGTTCAGCACCTGGCCGTGCACGTAGTTCGACCACGGCGAGCAGAGGAAGAACACCGGCCCCGCGGCCTCCTGCGGCGACGCCGGACGCCCCAGCGGGATGATCGCCGAGGCCATCGCCCGCATCTGCTCGGGGATCCCGAGCTGGATCTCCTCGCCGTCCTTCTGGAAGGTCCCGCCCTCCTCCTTGGCCGCCGTAAGGCGGGTCTCGACGAAGCCGAACGCCACCGCGTTCACGTTGATCTTGAACTGGCCCCACTCCTTGGCCAGCGTCTTGGTGAGGCCCACGATGCCGGCCTTGGCCGACGAGTAGTTCGCCTGGCCCGCGTTGCCCATCGTCCCCGAGATCGAGGAGACGTTGACCACCTTGCGGAAGACCTCGCGTCCCTCGTCGCGCTCCTTCTTCGCGGGCTCCCGCAGGTGAGGAGCGGCCGCGCGCAGCACCCGGAACGGGACCACCGTGTGGATGTCGAGCATGGCCTGGAACTGGTCGTCGCCCATCTTGTGGATCGGGCCGTCCCAGGTGTAGCCGGCGTTGTTGACGATGATGTCGATTTGGCCGAAGGACTCGGCGGCCTTCTCGACCAGCTGCTCGCACACGCTCTCCTTGGTCAGGTCGCCCGCGAACGAGGTCGTCTCACCCTGGATCTCGTTGGCCGCCTCCTCGGCGACGTCGCCGTCGAGGTCGTTGATCAGGACCTTCGCGCCCTCCTCGGCGAGCCGCTCGGCCGTCGCGCGTCCGATGCCGCGCGCCGAGCCGGTGACTATCGCCGCCTTGCCATCCAGAACTCCCACGTGATCGATCTCCTTGTCGTTTGGCGGGCGGCATGATGACCTACTGCTGCGGTACCCGCCGGGCCAACGCCCCGGCTGCGCTCCCCGCACTGACACATGGGACGGACCCGACTGGCTATGGTGCCCGGCCGGAGGCGCGGATGAGCGACGGGCAGTACACGCGGAGGCAGCTGGTCAAGGCGGGCGCGGCGGGCGCCGCCGCCGGCACGCTTGCGGCGGCGACGCCGGCCGAGGCGAAGCGCCGTCGCCACCACAGGCGGCCGGCCAGGCAGGTCGACGT
>JBJMLJ010000090.1:0-17130 GCA_045805365.1 Thermoleophilaceae bacterium | reverse complement strand
TCTGGTTGAAGTAGGGGTGCATTCCGGTGTGCAGCACCATTCGGTCGAACCCGGCGGCGACCATCGCCGCAAGCGCGGTCACGACGCCGGCCCCCAGCAGCTCGCGAGCGAGCAGGAAGACGCCGATGCCCGCGAGCCCGAGCATCAGCGCCGCCACGGGCGCCAGCGCCTGCCAGGTCTCGAGGTCCGAAAGGGTCGACACGGCCCCCAGCGAGTAGTAGATCGGCGGTTTCGAACGCCACTGGACCCACACCTGGTCGATCGGCAGCCGCGCGTTAACGGAGGTCGGGTAGCTGTGGCGCAGGAACTCGGCCGTGCCGGCGGCCATGTGGGCGTCGGAGCCCACGCCGATCACGGTGGGGAAGCCGGCCAGCACGTAGGGAAAGAGCGCCGCGGCCGCGAGCACGGCGGCGAGGTAGAGGGAGAGCGAGCCGGCGATCCCGGGTCCGGCGGGCAACCCGCGGCGGCGGAGTGCCACCAGGGTGAGCGCGGCGCCCGCGGCGAGCGTGACTACGAGGTTGGGGACGAACGGCACCGCCGCGAAGCCGAGGAGCGTGAGCACGAGCGCGGACGAGCAGGCGCCCACCGGCAGCACCCAGAGCAGCTCGTAACGCCGCAGGCGATCCGGAAGGAGCAGGCGGACCACCCCGAGGCCCCAGGTGCCGAACAGGAGGCAGGCGGCGCCGACCGCCCGGACTGCCGCCCAGCTCGTGTACACGGCGTCGTGGAGCGGGACGGCCTGGAGCCTGTTGCTGGCCAGGATCGCGAGCCCGATCGCGGCGGCCGTGCCGACGGCGAGCGCGGCCGCCAGCGCGGGGCCCGAGGGCGCTCTGGTCCGGGGCGCCTTATGCGGCGGCGGGGCGACGCTCACCGACCAGGGCCGCGCGCGCGACGCCGCTCACCCCAAACCCGGTGCAGGAAGGCCGGGTTCCCGAGCAGGTAGCGCCGCCACATGCGGCGAGGCTCGACCACGAGCCGGAAGATCCACTCGAAGCCGTGGTCCGAGATCCAATGCGGGGCGCGCGGCGTGCGACCCGAGAGGTAGTCGAACAGGGCGCCCACCGTCCAGACGACGCCCGCCTCGATCCGATCGGAGTAGCGGTCCACCCACAGCTCCTGCTGGGGGGTCCCCATGCCGACGAGCAGGATGTCGGGCCGCTGACCGGCGATGTGCTCGATCACGCGCTCCGAGTGGGGGCTCCCGATCTCGAAGTAGCCGTGATGCGTTCCCTGGACCTGCAGGCCCGGGTACCAGCGTTTGAGAACGGCGGCGGCGGTGGCGGACGAGCCCGGCTCGGACCCGAGCAGGTAGAGCGAGCGGCCGGACTCCTGGCAGAGGGCCGCGACCCCCCAGATCCAGTCGGCGCCGGTCATGCGGTGCGGCACCGGCAGGCCGATCAGCTTGGCCGCCAGCCGGACGCCGTAGCCGTCGCAGTAGACGAGGTCGGAGGACTGGAGCGCGCGGCGCAGCTCGGGGTTCGAGAAGGTCTGGTTCAGCACGTGGGCGTTCACGTAGCTCACGCGGTGGCCGGCGCCGTCCTCGGCGAAGTCGAGGATCCGGCGCAGCAGCTCCGCCGGCGGCGCCGTCTGAACGCCGATGTCGAACAGCCTCGTGACGGAATTCTCGGAGACTGGACGCGCGACCGCGGGCCTCGTGCCGGTGGCGCTCACGCGAGTCACCATAATGGTTCAGGCGGGAGGTTCCAGCCCGTACGGCGGGGGTGGCGCGGCCTTGGCCCGGCGCCGCCGCTGGAGCGCCGACCGCTTCCGGAGCATGCGCGGCAGGAGCCGGGCGGCCTCGACGTAGCCGCGCAGCAGGCAGCGCTCGCGCAACAGCGCGTAGGGCAGCGCCACCGCCTCCCAGGCCAGGATCCGCGGCAGGTCGCGCAGCAGCGCGGCCAGCGGGTCGTTCTTCGCGACCATCAGGTAGCGGTTGCGGAACTGCATCATCCGGTCCCACTCGGGCATGCGGGCGCGGGTCGAGGGGCTGTAGGTGCGTATGTGGTAGGCGACGGCCCCGGGCTCGTAGGCGCAGCGCCAGCCCAGCAGCCGGGTGCGCCAGGCCAGGTCGGCGTCGGACCCCCAGGTCACGAGGTCCTCGTCGAGGAACTCGCCGTCCACGGCGGCGTCCTCGAGCGCCTCGCGGCGGTAGAGCGCCACCGCGCCGTCGGCGCCGAAGGCGTCTGCCGGCAGGTCGTAGGCCAGCGCCGGGCGCCCGTGCCCGACGAGGCCGTTCTTGCGCCGCCGGTCGACCACCATGCCGGCGGTGTCGATCGCGTCGAGCCGCTGCTCCTGGCGCGGCCCCTGCGTCCGGACGAGCTTGGGCGCCACGGAGCCCACGTCGGGCTCCTCCAGCCGGCGCACCGCGCTGGCCAGGAAGCCGGGCGTGAGGAAGGTGTCGGGCTGTAGGAAGAGGAGGGCGTCGCCGTCCACGTTTCGCAGCGCGACGTTCATCGCGCCACAGAAGGAGCGGCGCTGATCGAGCCGCAGGCAGCGCACGCCCAGCTCCTCGGCCACCCGCGCGGTCGAGTCCTCCGAGCCGTTGTCCAGCACGAGCACGTCGAGCTCGGCGCCGTTCTGCGACAGCGCGGTGGGGAGCGCCTCGCGCAGCAGGTCGCCCTCTCCGGTCGAGATGACCGGGACGCCGATCCTCACCGGTAGGCCGCGGCGATCCGCTCGCCGGCCTCGCGCATCTCCGTGTCGTATCGCCAGCAGACCTCCGTCCCGCCCCAGCGCTCGAGCACCGCGTCCATGTCCGGGTTGAGCATGTCGAAGCCCCACTTCTCGCGCCAGTAGGCGTAGTGGTGCTCGAGCCGCTTCCACGAGCTGCGCGGCGGGCGGTCGAGGTTGAGCGAGCGCGAAATCCGGCTGCGCGTCTCCGGGGGGAGCGTCTTGCCGAGCCGTTTGCGCATCCGCGTCAGCGCCCGCTTGGGGGAGGGAGCGTCCTCGAGCCGGCGGCCCACGTGGTGAACCACGCGCACCTGCGGGAGATAGAAGACCTTCAGGCCGTGGCGGCGGATGCAGAGCGTCAGGTCGAGGTCGTCGAACCACACCGGAGCCCAGCCGGGGTCGTAGCCCCCGAGCTCCAGCGCCACATCGCGACGGAACATCATGCAGCAGCCGATGCCACCGTCGACCTCGGCGATCGAGTCGCAGGTGGGGCAGTCGTCCTCCTCGCGCCGCACGACGCGCTGGTGGTAGCCGCGCCGCCCCACCGGCTCGGTGATCGAGGCGCCGCGATCGTGGAAGCCCTCCGGTCCGACCACGTCGACGCCGCAGGTGTGCATCGCGCCCCAGTCGAAGACGATCTTCCCGGTCACCACGCCGATGCGCTCGTCGGAGCGGAAGAAGTCGACCATCTTGCCGAGCCAGCCCTCCGTCTCCATCGAGGCGTCGCCGTCGAGCTGGACCACGAGCTCTCCGGTTGCGGCCTCCAGGCCGGCGTTCAGCGCGTCCACGACGCCGCCCGTGTGAGCCCGCTCCATCAGGCGGAAGTCGGGGATCCGCCCGGAGTCGCGCCAGCGGCGAAGGATCTCGAGGCTGCCGTCGGTCGAGCCGTCGTCGACGACCAGCAGCTCGAAGTTCTCGTAGCGGGTGTTCGCCGCGATGCGCTCGAGGACCAGGTCGAGGACCGGCGCGTTGTCCCGGTTCGGGAGCAGGAGGGTTACCGGAGGAGCCGCTTCCACACCGAGGAGTCGGGTAGGGGGCGCTCGTTGGGGAGCAGGCGGCCGAACTGCCAGGCGAGCGCCTCGAGCGGGCGGAAGATCGCCAGGATCGCCGCGTCGCGGTCGCGCCGCCGGGCCGCGGTCAGGAGGCCACCGGCCCCCGCCCGGGCCGCCCAGTTGAGTAGACCCGGGTTGCCGACGAGCGGGACCGATCCGGGATAGGCACGGTCGAGCCAGGCGCCCCCGGCCCCCCAGAGCGCCTGCTGGGCGAGGAAGCCGCGCACGGTCTTGCGGCTCGCGTGCACCACCGCGGCGTCCTCGCGGCGCTCGACCTCCCAGCCGGCGCCTCTCAGCCGGTAGGTGAGGTCGGCGTCCTCGGCCGCCCGGATCCCCTCCCGGAAGCCGCCGACCTCCTCGAACGCGACGCGGCGGCAGGCGACGTTCGCCGTCTTGGGATAGCCCCATTCGCCGAAGTCGAAGGTGTCCTGCTGGCTCATGCCGCGGCGGAGGTGGGCGTAGCGGGCGACGGCCGGGGCGGCCGGCGGGGCCGGCTCGTCGATCACGCCGCCCCCGATCAGGCCGGTGCGCTCCCCGGGGGGCGGGTCGAAGTAGCGGTCGAGCAGGTCCGGCGGCGGCTGCGTGTCGGCGTCGAAGAAGACGAGCCACTCGGCGGTGCCGCGGGCCGCGCCCCGGTTGCGGGCGAACGCCGGGGTGGGGATCTCGGCGTCGGCGTCGCCGCGGCCAGGGGTGTTGTCGACGACGATCACGGAGTCGCCGCGCCGCAGGGACAGCGCGGCCAGCCGCTTCCTCAGGCGCTCCAGCGCCTCGCTGCTGCCCCTGAACGGCACGATCACGTCCACCGTCGGTCGGTCCAACTTCAGGACCTCGACCGCGCCCGCAGCGCGGGCAGCACCTCTTCCTCCGCAGCATCCAGCGCCTGGCGCATGCAGTCGTCCATGTCGATGTAGAGGTAGTTGGCCAGACGCCCGGCGAACACGGTCCGGTTCCCGCCCACCCGCTCGCGGAGGAACGCCTGGTAGCGGTCGTTCAGCGTCCTGTTGCGCTCGGTCTCGACCGGGTAGTAGCGCGTCGGCGCGCCCGTGAACTCGAAGCCGAGCACGGTGCCCGCGCACTCCTGCCGCGAGGCGTGCTTGGTCTCGTGGATGCGGATGAAGGGGTACTCGAGGCCGGGGTAGTTGACGACCATCGCCCCCTGGGCGAGGTCGACGTGGGGAACGTACACCGGGCTGACCTGGATGCCCCGCCACTCGAGCTCGCCGAAGCGCTGGCCGCAGAAGACGTCCAGCGGGCAGGTCAGGACGAGCACGTCGGCGTCGAGCTCGAGGCTCTCGAGGGTGACGTCGACCCCGTAGCGGACCGAGATCAGCTCGCTGTCGAGCAGGCCGTCGATCAGGTCGGTGTAGCCGTTCGGCCCCGCCGGCCAGCCCTGGTGGGGATCGGGGAAGAGATAGGGGTCGTTGTCCCAGCGGACACCGACGCGCCGCGGCGCCCACTGCGCCGACAGCTCGCGCGGCGGCCGGCCCCAGTGCTTCTCCGTGTACGGCTTGACGTAGCGCTCATAGAGGATCGGGCCCATCAGGTCGAGGCACCACTCCTCGAAGTTGGCCGCCTCGGCGCGGGCGGCGGCATCGATCCCGCGCCGCTCGCTCAGCTGCGCGTGGATCTCCTCGCTCCGCGACTGGGCGTCGATGTCCGAGACGAGGATCGGCCAGTTCAGGACCTTGCCCTCGACGACGATGTCGACGCGGTGGCGGTAGTCGTTGAACGGCGTCATCTCGTTCGCCAGGTCCCACACCTCCTCGTCCTCGGTGTGGAAGATGTGGGAGCCGTGCGGCTCGTAGAGCACGCCGTTCATGTGCTCGGACCGGATCAGCCCTCCGGGGACCTCCGTCCGCTCCAGCAGTATCGACTCGACGCCCTCACGGGCAAGCCGGTGGGCGAGCGTGCAGCCGGTCAGGCCGGCGCCGACGATCAGGACACGGGGCATGCGCTGGCCATCTATAGCGAACGGCGCCTCGCACACCGGAGCGGCCGCTCGTTCGGCAGCCGGCGCCCGAGCTCGTAGGTCAGCAGCTCCAGCGGCTCGAACAACGCCCACAGCGCCTGGTCGCGGTCGCGGTCGCGCAGCGCGTTCGTCAGGCGCGTGACCACGTGGCGCAGGGCCCACCAGAGGAGACCCGGCAGGCGCCGGGCCGGAAACGCCCCCGGGTAGCGGGAGCTGAGCCAGGCGCCCCCCGCCCCGTGGACGAGCCGCTGCGCCACGAACGCCCGTGTGGTCGCTCGGCTGCGGTGGACGACGCCGGCGCCCTCCCTGCGCTCGACCTCCCAGCCCGCCGCCCTCAGCCGGTAGGTCAGGTCGGCGTCCTCCCCGGAGCGGATCTCCTCGCGGAAGCCGCCGAGCTCCTCGAAGACCGTGCGCCGGAAGGCGGCGTTCGCCGTCTTCGGGAAGCCCCACTCCCCGTACTGGAGGGTGTCGTCTTGGCTCATCAGCCTGCGCAGGTGCGAATAGCGGGCGACGGCCGGGCCGTCCTTGGGCACTGGCTCGTCGATCACCCCTCCTCCGAGCAGCGCGGTGCGCTCACCGGGAGGGGGATCGAAGTAGCGGTCGAGCAGGTCCGGGGGAGGGATGACATCGGCGTCCAGGAAGAGGAGCCACTCGGCCGCGCCCGCGTCCACCCCGCGGTTGCGGGCGTATCCGGGCGTCCGGCGCTCGGCCGTGTGGAGCACGCCATCGCGGCGCGAGGCACGCCCGGGAGTGTTGTCGACGATCAGGACGGAGTCGCCGGGCCGCAGCTCTAGCTTGGCCAGGCGCGTCTGGAGCTCCTCGAGCTCGGCTACCTCGCCCCGGAACGGGACCACCACGTCCACCGTCGGCCTAGCCATGCGCCGCCTCTTGGTAGACCGCCCAGGTGTCGCGGGCTACGTCGTTCCAGCTGCGAGCGGGCGGCGTCGCGGTCTGTCCCGCGAGGCGCTCCCCGGCTGCGAGCAGGCCGGCGTGGTCGCCCGGCTCGAGCAGCTCGACACCGCTGGCGCCGTTCAGGACCTCCGGCAGCGGCTCAGCCGCGAACACCGCCACGGGCGTCCCGCAGGCGAGTGCCTCGACCGGCGGCAGGCCGAAGCCCTCCTCCTCCGAGGGGAAGACGAGCGCGTCCGCCGCCGAGTAGGCGGCGGCCAGCTCGTCGTCGGAGAGGCGACCGGCCACGACCACCCGGGGCGGCTTCGCCAGCCGGCGGCCCTGCTCCGACGCCCGCCCGGCGAGCACGAGCGGCAGCCCGTCGCGCTCCATCGCCGCCCTTGCCAGCTGCTCGACGCCCTTGCGCGGGTCGGGCGGGTCCAGGCCGCCCACCCAGAGGAGGAAGCGCTCCGGGAGCTGGAGGCGCTCGAGCCGAGCGCGCGGCTCGGCGACGGGCCGGAACACCGGGGCCGGCGCGTGGGGGACGACGGCCACCGTGGGCGCGGTCAGGCCGAGCAGCCGGTCGACGTCGGCGGCCACCGAGCGCGCGGGAACGATGACACGGCTCGCTCTTCGCACGGCGGCGTAGCGGAGTCGGTGCTTGAGCCCGGTGCGCAGGTAGCGCTCGGGGCGCTTGAGCGGCACGAGGTCCTGGAGCGTGACCACGAGCGGCGCGCCAGGACGCAGGCTGACGAGGTCGATCGAGGGGGAGTGGACGACGTTGGCCCCGGCGTTGCGGACGTCCCTCGCCAGCAGCACGTGCTCGTATCCCTCACTCAGGCGTGCCGGCCCCGGCGGCCGCCGCAGCCCACGGAGGACCACGAGCTCCGCTCCCTCGGGCGCCGGCTCGAGGGCGTCCAGCAGGCATGAGGCGTAGCGCCCGATACCGCCTTCCCGGAGCCCCCGGTCCTCGAGCACGCGGGCGTCGAAGGCGACTCGCATCAGGGCGGCAGCGTAGACGGGGAGCACAGTAGCTTCACGGCCGTGAGCCGCTATGACGACGAGATCTGGCGCCTCGTGCCCGAGCACGCCGGGCCGCCGGACGCCCGGCTTGCCGAGTTCGTGCGCGGGCTCGGCCGAGTGGAGCGGGCCCTCGACCTCGGCTGTGGCGACGGGCGGCTGTCGGCCGAGCTCGCTGCGGCGGAGCTGGTGGCCGCGGACGTCTCGGAGGTCGCGCTCGAGCGGGCGCGCTACAGGTTGCCGGCGGCGCGCCTGGTGCGGGTCGAGCCGGACGAGCCGCTGGCGCTCCCAGACCACGACTTCGACCTCGTCCTCTGCGCCGAGACGATCGAGCACGTGCGCGACGTCCAGCTGCTGCTGTCCGAGGCGCGACGCGTGCTGCGGCCGGGCGGCCGGCTTGCCGTCACGACGCCCGCGGTGGCGCGCGTGATCGCGACCCCGGACCCGCTCTCGCCGCACATCCGCTTCTTCAACCGGGCATCGTTGGGGCGCCTGCTCGCCGAGCTCGGCTTCGAGCCGGCCGAGCTGCGCCGCCGCTCCGGGACGCTGTTCGCCGTGGCCACGCGATGAGGGTCCTGCTCGACACGAGCTACGCGGCCCGGGGCCCGTCCGGGACGGCCGTCTACATCGAGCGGCTCGCCGGGGCCCTGCGCCGGCTCGACGGTGTCGAGCTGATCGAGGCGAGCCAGCCGCGCCGGCTGCGCCGCGGGGCCGGCAACCCACTGCGCAGCGCCGTCAACGCCGTGCTCGACTGGCTCTGGCTGCACCTAGGCCTCCCGAGGGCGGCCCGGAAGGCGCGCGCCGACGTGGTCCACCACCCGCTGCCCGCCTACAGCGGCCGCATCCAGGCCACGCAGGTCGCGACCGTCCACGACCTGGCGTTCCTGCGCCACCCCGAGGGCTACGGCCGCATCTGGCGGGTGCTCGCGGAGCGCGCCTACCGCCGCGCGGCCGAGCGCTGCGGCGCGCTCGTGTGCGTCTCGGAGGCCGTCGCGGAGGAAGTGGACGCGCGACACGTCGTGGTCGCCCACCACGGCCCCGGCCAGGAGCTGCCGGCCGCCGAGTCCGCGGAGCGGCGCTACTTCCTCTACGTCGGCGACGACGAGCGGCGCAAGAACGTCGGCGCGCTCATCGACGCGTACGAGAGCCTGGGGCGGAGGGAGGAGCCCAGACCCGGTCTCGTCCTGGCCGGCTCGGCGGGGGAGGTGCCCGTCTCGCCCGCGCGGCTGGCGGAGCTCTACGCCGGGGCGGCCGCGCTCGTCCACCCCTCGATCGAGGAGGGCTTCGGGCTCACGCTGCTCGAGGCCATGGCGACGGGGACTCCGGTGATCGCCGTGCGCACTCCCGCCGCGGAGGAGGTCTGCGGCGAGGCGGCGCTGCTGGTGGAGCCACAAGGGCTCGAGGAGGCGATGGCCCGGGTCGCCGGCGACCCGGAGCTGCGCGAGCGCCTGTCCGCCGCCGGCCGGCAGCGCGCGGCCGGGTTCTCCTGGGACGAGTCGGCCCGGTTGCACCTGAGCGCCTATACCCTGGCCCTCGAGTGAACGTCGCCATCCTGGGCACCCGCGGCATCCCTGCTTCGTACAGCGGGTTCGAGACCGCGGTGGAGCAGATCACCAGCCGGCTGACCGCCCGCGGGCACAACGTGACGGTCTATTGCCGCCCGCACGTGGTCGACCGCAGCATCCGGACCTGGAAGGGCGCGACGCTCGTCCACCTGCCGACGGTGAGGAACAAGTACCTCGACACGTTCGTCCACACCTTCCTCTCGAGCGTGCATGCCGCGCGCGGCCCCAAGCCGGACGTGGCCCTCTACTTCATCGCCGGCAACAGCCCGCTCTGCCTGATCACCCGAACCGCCCGGATCCCCACCGTGATCAACGTCGACGGGCTCGACTCGGACAGGCGCAAGTGGAACAGGTTCGCCAAGGCCTACCTGCGCGCCGCCGAGCGGCTGTCGCCGCGCATGGCGCACCGGGCGATAACGGACTCCTACGCCGTGGCGCACATCTACGAGCAGCGCTACGGGCGCCACATCGGCGTGGTGCCGTACGGGGCGGAGGTCCCCGAGTCGGTGCACAGCGACGTGCTGGCGCGGCTGGGCCTCGAGCCGCGGCGATACGTGCTCTTCGTCGGCCGCCTCGAGCCCGAGAACAACCCCCACCTGCTGGTCGAGGCCTGGTCGCGGATCCCGTCGAGCGTGACGAACGGCATGAAGCTCGTCGTGGTCGGGGGGGCCCCCTACGCCTCCGAGTACATCAACCGCGTCCGCCGCGCGGCCGACCCCCGCGTGATCTTCCCCGGCTACATCTTCGGCTCCGGCTACTGGCAGCTTCAGAAGAACGCCTACCTCTTCTGCGCACCCACCGAGGTCGGCGGCACCCATCCCGTGATCCTCGAGGCGCTCGCCGCCGGCAACTGCGTGCTCGTCAACGACTACCAGCCCAACGCCGAGACCGTGGGGGACGCGGGGGTCTACTTCTCGGGCCGCGAGGGAGTGCCTGACCTCGCCCGCGCGCTCGAGCGGCTGCTGCTCCAGTCCGAGACGGTGGAGGACTATCGCCGCCGGGCGCTCGGCCGCGCCAAGCTCTACTCCTGGGAAGCGGTCGCCTCGGCCTACGAGCAGCTGCTGCTCGACGTCTCCGAGGGAGCCGGCCACGGGCCGCTGCCGATGGACCAGCTCGAGGAGCTCGAGCGGGTCAGCGCCGGCGCGCGCTGACGCGGACGAAGGCGGTCCGGCTGTAGAGCGCGGCGCCGCCCGAGGGGTTGCGCCAGGCGAGCCGCCAGAGGCCGGACGAGCGGGCCCGCACGTGGGCGACGAGGTAGTTGCGCAGGCTGTGGGTGGTCAGCCGCCGGACGACGCGCCACCTCGACGAGCCGTGGCGCTGGAACTGGAGCCGGGCCGTGAGATGGGCGCCCGCCGCCGCGGGCCGCAGCCAGCCGAAGACCCGCAGCCGCTTGCCGCGCCGGGCGCGCCGGGCGCGCCCGGGGCTGACGTACAGGCCGCGCTGCCAGGAGTAGAAGGACGGCTTGAGCGTGCCCTCGTGGGTGGTCAGGCCCGTCTGGAACGTGCTGCCCCAGTAGCGCGGGTCGTCGGGGGCGAAGCGGCTGTCGGGCCCGTCGTCGAGCAGCAGGAACTGGGCGGACGACTTCACGCGGCGGTTGCGGTAGGCGATCGCCTCCCCCTCGTTCAGGTAGGCGGCCTGCCGCGCCCAGGAGACGCCGAGGAACGGGTCCGGCGGCTTTGTCTGGTAGCCGTACTCGGTGAGCCAGATCGGCAGCCTGCGCCGGACGCCGTAACGGCGCAGGATCCGATCGAGGGTGCGGGTCAGGCGGTACAGCGTCGAGATCGTCACCTGGTCGCGGTTGGGGTCGCGGACGTGCGGCGCGACCTCGAAGGCGTAGGGGTGGTGGGCCCAGCCCGTCGCGTGGAAGAGGCCCGGATGGTCGGCGGCGAAGCGGCGGCGGCCGGCGGCGCCGGTCGGGCAGCCGCGTACGGCGGCCGCGTGGCCGCGGTAGGTCCGCAGCCTGCGGTTCAGGCAGTAGAGCTCGCGGATGAACACGAGCGGTCGCATCGGGCTCGTCTCGCGCAGCCGGCTGGAGCCGCGCGGGGCCGTCTCGGCGAGCACGTAGCTGTCGCCGCCGTGGCCGCTGTCGCGCAGCCCGGCGTAGGCGGCATCCTGGAGCGCCCGGTACAGGCGCGGGGACGCCGGCACGCGGGACTGGGTCTGGGGCCGGAGCCAGCCCGGCTGGTTCGGCTCGTTCCAGGCGGACCAGAAGCTCACCCGCGGCAGCACGCTCGGCGCCGCGCCGGCGGTCAGCTTCGAGCCGCCCCCCAGTGGCAGTGGAGGCAGGGGCAGACCGCTCGGCGACGGAGCCGACTCCGGCTGCTCGTCCACGTAGCCGCCGGAGTAGCGACGGCCGACCGCGGTGACGAAGGCGCGGAAGTCGGACGGGCTCGGATCCCACATCTGCTCTCTCCGCGATGGGTCGGAGCTCGCCCAGAGCGGGCCTGGCCCGGTGATCGTCAGGTAGGGCGCGATCCCGCGCCGCAGCGCGCCGATGACGAGCCGGTCGAAGCGGTCCCAGTCGCTCGGGTTGTAGGCCGCCGGGTCCGCCTCGTCGAACGACGGGCGGGTCGTGTCGTCGGGGTGCGGGGCGAGCAGCCGCCAGAAGACGGAGATGCGCAGGCGGTCCACACCCAGCGAGCGGAGCACGTCGAGGGTCTGCTCGACCTGGGCGTCGGTGCCGTAGACGAGCCGCGCATCGTCCATGAAGACCGACTCCTGGGTGGCCGATGCGGAGGCCCCCTCGGCCGGGAGGAGGGCCGCAACCGCCGCGATCGCGACCGTGAGCAGGATCCGGCGCATCGGGGCTACTGGCGCTGGCGCTGCTGCTCGCGCAGGCGCTGGCGGATCTGGAGGAACAATCTCCGTCCGGCCTTCGAGTGGGGATCCAGATAGAGCGCTCCGAGCACGGTCTTCGCCGCGTCCGCCGGCCGGTCGGCGGTGCCGAGCTGGAAGCTCGCGAGCTGGAGCCAGGTGTCGGGGTCGCCGGGGAAGCGCAGCACCGCGCGCTCGAGAGAGGCCTGGGCGGCGGCGTTGTCGCCCGCGGCCGTCTGGACCGATGCCTGGACGAGCAGCGGCTTGGCGGCGAGGGGGTTGTCGTCCTCCGCGTTCGAGGCCTCGGACGCGGCGGGCCCGGTCTGACCGGAGGCGATGAGGTCGAGGGCATGGTTGGAGGCCCGGTCGGAGGCCTCTGGCTGCCAGATGGCCCACGCGAACAGGAGCGCCGCCAGCCCGACCCCCACGGCGAGCAGCGCGCGCCGCGGCTCCGGCCGCGGGCGCGCCAGCGCCACGGTCGCGGCCGACTCGCCGCCAAGTGGCCCGCGGCCCGCGACGAAGCCGCCGGCGACGAGCGCCATGACCGCCGGCCCGGGGACGAACCAGGTCCAGTCGATCGCCGACTGGAGCCCGAAGACCACGGCGACGAGCAGCAGTGCCACGAGGGCGACACGCTGCGGCGGCCAGCCGCGGCGCTCGGCCGGCCCGTCCCGGCGGCGGAAGCGACGTGGGTAGAGCTGCGTCGTCCGACCGACGGCAAAGAGCCAGGCGCCGAGCAGCACCAGCGTCACGGCGAGCCCGACCAGGCCGAGGTCCGCGAGCGTCTGCGGGATGAAGCCGTGGGCGTGGCGGGAGACCTGCTCGCCCTTGCGGTAGCGCAGCCGGGCGACCCCGAACGTTGCCGCGCCGGTGCCGACGGCGGGCCGGTCCTCGAAGACCTTGCCGGCCTCGCGCCAGAAGGTCGAGCGGCTGTTGGACGTGGCGGCGAGGCGGCCCGCCCCCGTCGAGGGCGACGCGGCCGTCTCGCTCGTCAGCTCGTGGACGCGGTCGTGGATCGTCCCGCCGAGCCCGCGATCGCTGAATGCCACCGACGTGAGCAGCACCAGCGGCACGACGCAGACGACGGCCAGGGCGGCTATCCCGGCGCGGCGGCGCAACGCGATCGTCGGCGTGACGCGCGACAAGCCGAGGTTGACGGCCAGCCCCGCGACGACGAGGACGGCGACCGTCACCATGAGCCAGAGGCCGAACTCGCCGGCGATGCTCTCCCTGGCGGAGAGGGGTTCGGCGTACTTGGAGAAGGCGTCCTGGGACAGGGCCCAGGCGGCGACTGGCGCCACGCCGAGCGCCGACAGGACCAGGACCGGCAGGCTCCTCAGCCTCAGCGGGACGATCGCGAACCAGAGGACGGCGCCGATGAGCGCCGAGGCGAGCGCGCCGCGCGACTGGCTCAGCAGGATCGTCAGCAGGGCGAGGCCGAGGGTGGGATACGCCGCGACGCGCATCGCAACGGAGCCGACGCGGCGCGAGCCCAGCCACAGCGCCGCGGGCACCATCATCGCGGCGGTCGTCCCGAGGGCATTCCAGTAGCCGTAGGGCTGACCGAGGCGGTTCGAGATCTCGTTCTCGGCGAGCGCGTGCGGCCAGACGCGCGACGCGAGGCCGTAGAGGATCACCGCCCCGGCGCCGAGCAGGAATGCCTCCAGGACTTGCGGCGCCCCGCGCGGGAACAGCCGGCCGGCTCCGACCGCGGCCGCGAACACCGCGAGGTAGGCGAGCATGCGGCCGGCGTCGTCGAAGGAGAGCTCGGGGACGATCGACCAGGTCACCGACAGCGCCGTGAGGGCCGTCAGCGCGGCCAGCGCGGCGAGGCCCGCGCCGCCGTTGAGCGGCCCCGCCGGACTCCAGATGGCGACCGCGGCGACGCCCAGCCCGCCCAGCAGGACGAGCACCAGCTCGACCGCCGTGGTCCTTCCTAGTTCAGTGCCCCCCGCGGCTCCGAAGGCGACGCCGGCGAAGGCGGCGCCGAGCAGGATGGTGCTAGCGGCGCGAGCGTGCGAACGGGACACGGGACAGGGATATGCGCGGCACCGGTACGCGCGGAAGCGGGATCCGCGCCAGCGCCGGCACGCGACGTCGGAGGGCATAGAACCCGCCAGCCGTCGTGAGCACCCCGACTGCGATCAACGCCAGCAGCAGCGGCAGCGGCAGTCCGTTGGCCGCGCTGGCGAGGTTGAACAACCCGTTGTCGCCCGGCGCGACGTCCTTGCCGCCGATGTTGAGATGCGGCTTCTTGCCGCCATTGGTCAGCGCGTTGAGATCCGCGTTGTCCTTGGCACGGGCCGCGTTCTCGGAGGCCTTCGAGGCCGTGGCCCCGGAGCCGCCCGAGCCGCCGCTGTGCCGGCCGCCGCCCTTGCTGGATCCGCCCGTGATCGCGCCGGCGATCACCGAACGGCAATCGCTGTACTCATCGAGGTCGGAGGGCAGGTTCTTCTCGGCCTTCTGGAGGTCCGAGTTGGAGTAGTGGTGGTCGAGCTTGCCGTTGTCCGCACAGTCGCGGATCACCGCATCGGGACTCGCGTACGCAAGCGCCGGAACGGCGAGCGCCACGAGAAGTACGAGGATGTAGGCGACGCGACTCACGTGCAGATACCTCCTGGGACGGTGTCGGCCGGCGCCTGGGAATAGCCGGCACAGCCGATAACGCTCCCGGGAGAAGGGAACGAGCAGCCTCCTGAACCGCGGTGCGTGAGGCTAGCAGGGCTCACGGCGGCTACGCCCAAAGGCGCTGATCGACGCTGTTGTCCCCACACGAAAGGCATCGCAAACAACTGCGACCCTTTCCGGCGCACAAAGTTGCGTTGCGTCGTCCTCCCACCCGTGCCGGTCCCCTACCGCGAACCGCTGTTCGCGCTCCTCGCCGAGCGCGACCGGATCGGGCTCCAGGTCGTCTATCAGTCGGGCAGCCAGCCGGACTGGGACCAGCGCCCCGACTGGTTCCCGAAGCTCCATCCGTACGACTCGCGCGTGCTCGACTCCCGCCAGCGGGCGCGGCGGGGCCGGACGCCGGTCCTGTTCCCGTCGGGGCTGGGCGCGGCGCTGGCCGAGCTCGACCCCGACTGCCTGGTGAGCTGGGAGTACGGGGCGGCCACGCTCCGCGGGCTCGCGTGGTGCCGTCGCAGCCACCGCCCGCTCGTGATCT
The DNA here is from genome assembly GCA_045805365.1 of Thermoleophilaceae bacterium. Lineage (GTDB taxonomy): Bacteria > Actinomycetota > Thermoleophilia > Solirubrobacterales > Thermoleophilaceae > DASXBA01. The sequence goes on along the minus strand of JBJMLJ010000090.1, from coordinate 1,989 downwards.
TCAGCGAGCTGACGCCGGCGACCGAGGCGGCCCTCGGCGCGGCGCGGCGGCGGCTGCATCGGCTGCTGGCGCCGCGCGCCGCCGGGTTCGTCGTGACCAGCAGCGGCGCCCGCGAGCGGCTGCTGGGGATGGGGGTTCCCGCGGAGCGGATCCAGGTGAGCCTCCAGAGCGCCGACGTCGACGCCTTCCGCGCCGCGGCAGAGCGGCGGCCCGGCCACGACGGCCCGCCGCGCGTGCTCTGCGTCGGCAGGCTCGTGCCGGACAAGGACCAGGCGCTCCTCATCCGTGCGTTCGCGGCGGCGGGCGTCGAGGGCGAGCTCGTCCTGTGCGGCTCGGGGCCGCTCGAGGGCTCGCTGCGAGCCGAGGCCGAGCGGCTGGGCGCGCGTGTCCGCTTCCTGGGCTACCTGCCCCCGGCCGAGCTGCCCGAGCTGTACGCCGGGGTCGACGCGCTCGCTCTGGTCAGCACGTACGAGCCCTTCGGCGTGGCTGTACGGGAGGCCGCCGCGGCGGGGCTGCCGATCGTCTGCTCAACGGCGGCGGGCGCGGCGGGCGACCTCGCCGTCGAGGGCGAGAATGCGCTGCTCGTCGATCCCGGCGACGAGCGGGGGGTGACCGAGGCGCTGCGGCGACTGCTGGGTGACGCCGACCTGCGCAGCCGGCTCGCCGCCGGCAGCCGCGCGCTGAGCGAGCGGACGCCCCTCGAGCGCGACGCCGAGGCGTTCGAGCGCGCGGTTCAGCTGAGCAGCGCCGGCAGCACGCGCTCGCGGACGGTCTCCTCGAGCGCCTCGGACCGGTAGGGCGCGAGCAGGGCGGCGGCCCGCTCCCGGTAGGCGCTCGCGTCCTCGATCGCGAACGCCGTCCTGATGCAGCTCGCCAGCGATTCCGGCTCGAGGTCGGCCGCCACCAGCTCCGGGGCCAGCTCGCGGGCGAGGGCGATCGCCTCGTACGCGCCACCGGACGGCACCGTCACGAGCGGCGCGCCGTCGGCGAGTGCCTCGAGCGGCGCCTGGCCGAAGTCCTCCCAGACGGCGCTGTGGACGAACGCGCGGGCGCCGCGCAGCGCCGCCCGGAACTCGGCGGGCGGCGCCTGCCCGCGCCACTCGACCCGCGGCGGCTCGGCGGGGCCGAAGCGCTCGAGGTGGCGCCGCGCCCGGTCGGCCTCGATCCCGAAGACCGCCAGCCGGGCGTCGGCGATCGCCGCCCGCTGCCACGCCTCGCACAGCAGCGAGAGGCCCTTGGCCTTGGGGTCCGGCACGTAGGCGACCGCCACCGGGCTCGGCCGCTCCGCCGGCGGGCCGGACGGGGCGATCGGCGGCGGCAGCACGACCGAGCGGGAGGTGCCGGCCGGAAGCGCGGTCAGCGCCGCGCCGCTCCAGGGCAGCACGAGCCGGCAGCGGGAGAGCGCCCGCTGCTCGAGCGCGTGGAGCGGGGCGTTGCGGACGCCCGGTCGGTTCAGCATCGCCGGGGAGTCGAGCCGGACGGCGAACGGCACGTCGAGCCGCGGCGCCAGCATCGCCGCGGTGACGGTCGAGAAGACGACGGCGCGCGGCTCGCGGCGCAGCCCGGCCTTCAGCGCCCGCCGTGCCGCCGCCGCCTCGACCAGGTCGTTGGCGGGGTAGGCGCGCCGCAGGCGGTCCAGGGCGCCGACGCGGACCGCCACGGCCTCGGCGCTCGCGCCGGCGCGGCGCGCCTGGTCGAGGAAGGCGGAGTCGGCCACCCTCAGCCCGCGGGTGGTCCCCAGCGAGACGAGCAGGAGATCGGTGCTCACCGGGCGAGCGCCTTCTCGTACGCCTCGACGGTCGCGCGGCCGCAGCGCTCCCAGGTGAAGTTGCGCTCCACGGTCTCCCGGGCGGTCTTCCCGAGCTCCTCCGGTCCGTGCTCGAAGAGGCGGGCCAGCGTCTCGGCCAGCGCGGCGTGGTCGTCGGGCGGGACGAGCAGCATTCCCTCGCCGGCCGCGGCGATGTCCTCGGGTCCGCCTTCGCCGCGGGC
>JBJMLJ010000089.1:0-5324 GCA_045805365.1 Thermoleophilaceae bacterium | reverse complement strand
TCGCCTCCGGGTGCGAGAGGTGCGGGCCCGCCTGGATGTCCTTGAGCTTCTTGCCGCTCTGGAGGTCGATCACCGAGACCGTGCCCGGGCCCCGGTTCGACACGAGGCCCGTCTTGCCGTCGGGCAGGATGGCCGCGCCGTATGGATGGCTGCCCGTCGCGACGTAGCGGACGGCCTTGGTCTGCGTGTCCACGATCGCGGCCGCGTCCGCCAGGCCGAGGGCGACGAGCAGCGTCCGGCCGTCGCGCGAGACCGCCAGCCGCTCCGGCCAGGAGCGCTTCTCGGGCGGCACGCTCGGCGGGAACGAGTCCGTGTTCGGGGCGTTCGACGGCGGCGGCACCGGGATGGCGCCGCCGTAGGTCGCCCGGCCCGTCGTCTTGCTCCAGTGGAAGACGTGGATGACGTCGCCGTCCTTGCCGGGCATGTCCTTAGGCGCCTGGACCTCCTTGATGTCACTCTCGGGCTCGCCGGAGATGTAGGCAACGCCGCGATCGCCGTCCAGCGCGACCCCGCCGCTCGCGCCGGGCACCTGGAGCGTCTGGACCACGCGCGCGTCGCGCGTGGAGACGATCTGCGCGCCGTTCTCCGTGTAGCCGGCCGAGATCGTCCAGTAGAAGCGCCCGTCGGGCGTGACCGCCGCGCCGCCCGGGAAGTTGCCGACCCTGACCAGGCGGCCGCTCGGCTGCAGCTTCCGCAGCGTCGCGATCACATGGCCCTGCGGGCTGACGACCGGCGGCGGGGAGGCGGCCAGCGCGAAGCCGCCGACGCCCGCCAGCACGACGATCACCAACAAGGCCGCCCCTGCTCGGCCCCTCACGGCCGGGCATCATGCCACCAAGCGGAGGCCGCTTGTTGCAGTCGTGTGATCCTGAGGACCGGGGACTAGACGACTTCGCGCTCTACCGCGATCGAGAAGCCCTCCGCGCGGGCGGCGTCGACTATCTCCCGGCCGTGCTGGTGACCGCGCGTCTGGAGGACGAGCTTGATCGCGGTCTCGCGGACGTGCAGCTCGATCCCGTCGCGGAGGTGCTCGACGTCGACCACGTTGGCGCCGTGCTCGGCCACCAGCTTCAGCAGCCTGGCCAGGGCCCCCGGCCGGTCGGGGACCACGGTGGCGATGACCATGCGGCGGCCGGCGGCCGTCTCGCCCATGCGGATGCACTCCGAGAGCAGAGAGGCATCGACGTTGCCTCCGGAGAGAACGGCGCAGACGGCCCCGTCCGCCGGCGGCTTGACCCGGCCGTGCATGAGCGCAGCGACCGCCGCGGCGCCCGCGCCCTCCACGACCAGCTTCGAGCGCTCGAGAAGTAGCACCATCGCCTCGGCAACCTCGTCGTCGGAGACCGTGACGACGTCGGCCAGATGGCGTTCCACGAGTGGCAGCGTGAAGTCCCCGGGGCGCTTCACGGCGATCCCGTCGCAGATCGTGTTGGCCGAGCGGGCGCCGACCGGCTCGTGCGCCTCGATCGAGGCCGGGTAGGGGGCGCAGGCCTCGGCCTGGACCCCGACCACCCGTGCCCGTCCCGCCAGCGCGATCGCGATGCCGCTGGCCAGGCCGCCGCCGCCGAGGGGCACGACAACGAGCCCGACCTCGGGCTCCTGGCGGGCGATCTCGAGCCCCACCGTGCCCTGGCCGGCCACGACGCTCGCCTGGTCGAAGGCGTGCACGAGCGTGCGGCCGTCCTCCTCGGCCGCGCGGCGGGCCTCGATGCCCGCCTCGTCGTAGGAACCCTCGACCGGGCGCACCTCGCCGCCGTACTCGCGCACGGCCGCGACCTTCGCGAGCGGCGCCTCCGCAGGCATGTAGAGGTAGGCCCTGGCGCCGACCTCGCGCGCGGCGTACGCGACGGCCTGGGCGTGATTGCCGGCGCTGGCCGCGACGACTCCGGCCTCGAGCTCGGCGGGGCCGAGGGCGGAGATCGTGTTGATGGCGCCCCTGACCTTGAAGGAGCCGGTCAGCTGCAGGCTCTCGGCCTTGAGGAGCGTCCGCGCGCCCACCCGGCGTGACAGCTCCCCGGCGGGGAGCAGCGGGGTCTCGCGCACGCGCCCGGTCAAGACACCGGCCGCGTCCTCGACGTCCCGTTCGGTGACGGTCGAGCCGGCAACTGCCATGCCATGCAAGATTATGCGCCGTATGCCCAGCGGGGAGGAGACCGCGGCACTCCTTGCGCGCACCGAGGTGTTCGCGGACCTCTCCGAGCGCGAGCTCGAGGAGGTCGCCCAGGTCGCGGTGCCGCGGAGCTGGGAGCGCGGGGAGGTCATCTTCCGCGAGGGCGATCCCGGCGATACGTGCTACCTGATCAGGGACGGCGCCGTGATCCTGACGCGCGAGCACCAGGACGGGCGCATGATCGCCCTGGCCGAGCTGAGAACGGGCGGGATGTTCGGCGAGCTGGCGATGTTCCGGGCCGAGCCGCGCTCCGCCACCGCCGAGGCGATCGAGGAGACCACCGCCGTCGCGCTCCTGGCCCCCGACCTCCAGCGCCTGATCAAGCGCAGCCCCGACATCGCCAGCAAGCTGCTCGCCGCCCTCGCCGAGCGGGTCAGCCGCACCACGGAGCGCCTGCTGCAGCAGTCGTTCCAGACCGTCGCCGGCCGGGTGGCCAGCGCGCTCCTGGCACAGTCGGTCGCGAGACAGGCGGAGGGCGATCCGAGCCAGGACGTCCTGATCAAGGCCACCCAGGCGGAGATCGCGCATCTCGCGGGCACATCGCGCGAGAGCGCCAGCCGCTTCCTCGCCACGCTCGAACGCGCCGGAGTGGTGACGCTCGGGCGTGGAAAGGTGACCGTCCATGAGCCGGGACGGCTCCGCAACTACATCCACTGACGACCCCTACGCGCGCAGACGCGCGCGTATGGTCGACCGGCAGCTCAAGCGGCGGGGCATCGAGGACGAGCGCGTGCTGGCCGCGATGGGCGACGTTCCGCGGGAGCGCTTCGTGCCCGCGGACCTGCGCCGCGACGCCTACCGGGACGGCGCGCTCCGGATCGGCGAGGGACAGACCATCTCGCAGCCCTGGATCGTCGCCTGCATGGCCTCGCTGCTGGAGCTGGAGGGCGGGGAGCGCGTCCTCGAGGTGGGCACCGGGTCCGGCTACGCGGCCGCCGTGCTCTCACGCCTCTGCAGCGAGGTGATCACCGTCGAGCGCTACGAGAGCCTCGCCGAGGCAGCGCGGGCAACGCTGGCCGAGCTCGGCTACGCCAATGTGGAGGTGCGGGTCGGAGACGGCACGCGCGGGGCGCCGGACAGAGCTCCGTTCGGCGGCATCTCGGTCACGGCGGCCGCCCTGGACGAGCCGCCGCCGGCGCTGCTCGAGCAGCTCGCCCCGCGTGCAGCCCTCGTCTGCCCGGTCGAGCGCGGCGGACGCGAGCTCCTGATGCGCTTCCGGGACGGGGCCGCCGAGGCCGTGGTGCCCGTCCGCTTCGTCCCGCTGGTGCCGGACGAGGAGGATCAGGAGGAATGATCCGGGAGTTCTCCTCGGGCGGAGTGATGATCCGCACCTTCCGCGGCCGGCCCTTCGTCGCGGTCGTGCACCCCAAGGAGGGCGTCGTCGCCCTGCCGAAGGGGCATCCGGAGGACGAGGAGGCCGCCGTGGAGGCCGCCGCGCGGGAGGTCCGCGAGGAGGCCGGCGTCCAAGGCGAGCCGGTCGAGAAGCTCGGCGACATCCGCTATTGGTACTTCCGCGGCGGCGACCGGGTGCTCAAGATCGTCAGCTTCTTCCTCTTCCGCTACCGCTCCGGCAGCGTCCGCGACCACGACCACGAAGTGGAGTCAGCGGCCTGGCTACCGCTGGAGGAGGCGCCCGAAAAGCTGACCTACAAGGGGGAGCGGGAGATGGCAGCTGCGGCACTGTCGGCGCTGAGGCGCGACATATAGGCTGCGCCGGTCGTGTTCGTCCTCAACTTCTACTCACCCCTGTTCGTCGACCAGCTCAAGCGCGGCCGCAAGACCGCGACCATCCGCCTCGGCGACAAGAGCAAGAAGTACAGCAAGGGCGAGGTGGTCCTGATCACGGTCGGCTTCCAGCACTCGCCCCGCGAGCGGATCTTCGAGGCGGTCATCGACTCGGTGGACGTGAAGAAGGTCAAGGACCTCTCCCCGCGCGACATCGAGCACGACAACCCCGAGTTCCGCCGCCTCGACGAGATGGTCCACTTCCTCGAGCAGATCTACGGGCGCAAGGTCGAGATGGAGGACTCGGTGACCGTCATCCGCTTCTCCCAGATCTCCGACCGGCCACCGGAGATCGCCGAGAGGCTGCGACCAGGCGGCGCCGGACAGAACTAGCGACCGTCTTTGGCACTCTGGTTGCTAGAGTGCCAATCCGGCACTCGGGCTCGCAGAGTGCCAAGGCAAACTTCTAATCGGAGGTTCGGCAGATGAAGTTGAAGCCCCTGGGCGATCGGCTGATCGTCAAGGCAATCGAGGAAGAAGAGACGACCGCGAGCGGCATCGTCCTTCCCGACACGGCGAAGGAGAAGCCCCAGCGGGGCAAGGTCCTGGCGGTCGGGGACGGCAAGCTCGCAGAAGACGGCGGAAATCGCATACCGCTCGACGTCGCGGAGGGGGACGAGGTCCTCTACTCCAAGTACGGCGGGACGGAGATCGAGGTGGAGGGCGACGACCTGCTCGTGCTCCGCGAGTCCGACGTCCTCGCCAAGGTCGCTTAATACGGAGGTCTAGGAAGAATGGCTCACAAGGAGCTCAAGTACGACGCGGATGCGAGGCGCGCGCTCGAAGAGGGCGTCGACGCCGTCGCCAACGCGGTAAAGGTCACGCTCGGTCCCAAGGGCCGCTACGTGGTCCTCGACAAGAAGTTCGGAGCACCCACGATCACGAACGACGGCGTGACCATCGCGCGGGAGATCGAGATCGAGGACGTGTTCTCCAATCAGGGCGCCCAGCTCGTCCGTGAGGTCGCCACGGCGACCAACGACGTGGCGGGCGACGGCACCACGACGGCCACGGTCCTGGCGCAGGACATCGTGCGCAAGGGCCTCAAGAACGTCGCGGCCGGCGCCAACCCGCTCGCGCTCCGGCGCGGGATCGAGAAGGCCGTCGATCAGGTGGTCGAGAGCATCTCCGAGCTGTCTACGGAGATCTCGGGCAAGGACCAGATCGCACGCGTGGCGGCCATCTCGGCCGCCGACGACGAGATCGGCGACGTGATCGCCGATGCGATCGACAAGGTCGGCAAGGACGGCGTGGTCAACGTCGAGGAGGGCCAGACGTTCGGCATGGACCTCGAGTTCACCGAGGGCATGCAGTTCGACAAGGGCTACATCTCGCCCTACATGGTCACCGACCAGGACCGCATGGAGGC
>JBJMLJ010000088.1:0-5809 GCA_045805365.1 Thermoleophilaceae bacterium | reverse complement strand
GGCGAGCGGATCCCCCTGGAGGCGCGACTTCAGCCTCAGCACGGCCTTGGTGTGGAGCTGCGAGACGCGCGACTCGGTCACCCCGAGCACCTCGCCGATCTCGCGGAGAGTCAGGTTCTCGTAGTAGTACAGCGCCACGACCAGCTTCTCCCGCTCGGGCAGCCGCGCGATGGCGTCGGCCAGCCGGTCCTTCATCTCGGTCGTGTCCATCTCGTGGGCGGGGTCGACCGCCGTCGGATCCTGGATCGTGTCCAGCAGCGATACCTGGTCGCCCGATGCGTCCGAGACCGTCCACAGCTCGTCCAGCGCCACCACCGACGAGTTGGAGATGCGAACGAGCGACTCCTGGAACTCGTCGACGGTCACGTCGAGCTGCTCGGCCATCTCCTGGTCGGTCGGCGCCCGGCGCAGCTCGTGCTCTAGCTTCGCGTTCGCCTTCTCGATCTCGCGCGCCTTGGTCCGCACCGAGCGCGGCACCCAGTCGAGCGAGCGCAGCTCGTCGATGATCGAGCCCTTGATGCGCGTGATCGCGAAGGTCTCGAACTTGATCTCACGGCCCGGATCGAAGCGCTCGATCGCGGAGATCAGCCCGAGCAGGCCGTAGGAGATGAGGTCCGCCTCCTCGACGTGCGACGGCAGCCCGCTCGCCATCCGGCCGGCGACGTACTTCACGAGCGGGGCGTACGCGAGGACCAGGCGCTCGCGCGCCTTCTCGTCGGCATCGTCCTTGTAACGACGCCAAAGATCCTTCAGCTCGATCGCCTTTAGGTTTGTCTCCACCCTCGAGTCCTGGTCACGCGCGTGGATGCGCCCGGGCGTAGGCCGCCTTCAGCCGTTTCGACTCTACCCGAGTGTACGTCTGAGTCGTACTTATCGAGGCATGTCCTAGAAGCTCCTGGATGACGCGCAGATCCGCGCCGCCCTCGAGCAAATGCGTCGCAAACGAGTGTCGAAGGGTGTGCGGAGTCACCCCTCCCTGGACGGCTGCGCGTCGAACTTGCAAGCGCAGTCTCCGCCGGACGTCGGACGTCGACAGCCGCCGGCCGCTCTTCGACAGGAGCAGCGCCGGGTCGACACGCTCCGCCGCGGCGGCCAGCCGCGGACGGCCGCGGGACAGATAGGCGTCGAGCGCCAGCCACGCCGGCTCGCCCGCCGGCACGACCCGCGTCTTCGAGCCCTTGCCGTCGACGCGCACCTCCTCGGCGTCCGCGTTCACCCCGCTCAGGTCGAGGTTCACGAGCTCCTCGGCCCGCAGCCCGGCCGAGTAGGCGAGCTCGAACATCGCCCGGTCGCGCAGCTCGAGGGGCGTGCCCCCGGGCATCTGCTCGAGTAGCGCGGCCACGTCCCCCGGCTTCAGGACGCTCGGCAGGTAGGCGTCCCGCTTCGGGCTCGAGACGAGATCGGCCGGATTCGCCTCGAGTTCCCCGCGCTCGACAAGCGAGCCGTAGAACGTCCGCGTCGCCGCGAGCTTGCGCGCGACGGTCGACTTCGAGTTCCCCCGCTCCGACACCACCCCCGCGAAGCGGCGCAGCTCCCGCGGCCCGAGGTCCTTCGGCCCGAGCTCGTGCGCCGCCGCCCACTCCGCGAGCTGCCCGAGGTCGACCCCATACGCGCGCCGCGTCTTCTCCGCCATCCCGCGCGCCCTGAGGTGCTCGTCGAACGCGCGCAGAGCCGCCCCCCACGTAGTCTCGAAAGTGGCTGTGTCGGTCTTCTTCGTCAACACTCTGGACGGACGGGTGGCGACCCGCGGTCAGCTGGCGGAGGCGGGGCTCGTCGACCAGGAGAAGCCGGTTGCGCCCTGGCATCCAATCCAGGGACCGAGAGACGCATCAACGATGTGGTACGCCGTCCTGCGCAAGCGGGAACGCGGCATCTTCATAGGCACCCTCTGCTTTCGGCATACAGGTCGCCAAGCCTCTTTGGAGGCGGAGGGTTGGGAGGAGGTTCCCGTCGAGAAGATCGGGCCGTAGGTCTACCGAGCATTCCTGCTCCGGCCACCCATACGGTGGTCTAGGCAGGAATGCCTCGGGGATTCAGTGTCGGGCTAAGCGATGTAGACCGGAGCGCCGACGGCCACCTGGTCGTACAGCTGGATGACATCGGGGATCGCCATCCGGATGCAGCCGTGGGATGCCGCGCTGCCGAGCGAGTAGAGCTCGTCGGTGCCGTGGATTCCGGCGCCGTCGAAGATTCCGAGCCAGCGGGCCTTGATCGGGTCGTCGGGTCCGGGCGGGATCGTCCGACCCGCCAGGGAGCCGGCCCAGGCGCTGTTGGGGACGTGCCAGGAGGGGTCCACCTGCTTGTTCTGGATGTGGTAGAGCCCAGCGGGGGTCTCGAGACCCTGCTGGCCGACCGCGATCGTGTACGAGTGGATCAGGCGGAGGTTCTTGTAGAGGGCGAGCCGGAAGGCGTCGCGGGTGACCACGATCAGCGTTGGGTACTTCCTGGCGAGCTGGGCCCGGGTCACCTTCGGCTTGGTGATCGTCACGGGCGGCTTGGCGCTCCGGCCGACGCCCGGCAGGGTGATCGCCTGCTCGACGCGCTCCTGCAGCCCGGCCTGGTTCACGTGGACGCCGCTGTGCTCCTTGACCTTGGTGAGCGAGGGGAAGTTGAGCGTGGCGTCCTGGGCCGGCCGGTCGAGGGACTTGGTCACCCGCTCGACGAAGCTGCTCACGGCCGCGCGCGAGTAGATGACCCGCGCCGGCACCTGGGCGTTCTCCTCGCCGCCGGTGATGTCGCGCGCGACTCGGGTGATGATCGTGCCGTCGCGGCTCTGGTTGAGCGCGTCGTCGGCCATCGCGTTGACGTCCGCCCGCAGCTTGGCCTGGTGGGCCGTCAGCTTGAAGCGCGCATGGCCGTACTTGACCGACACCGACTTCTCGAGAGAGCTCGCCAGCTCGCGCCTCAGCTTGACGCGGGCGGCGCTGACCTTCAGGCCGCCGACGTCGACGCCCGCGACCGTCACGCCCTTGGCGATCTGGTCGTCGTGCGAATTGTCGTACGCGTAAGCCGCGACCGAGCCGACGATCAGGATCGCGACGGTCGCGGCGACAAGGATGAATGATCTTTGCCGCATATGGGGCCCGGGAGCAGTGTAGGGGCCATTCCCGGTTGCCTAAAAAATACCTGCAATCAGGCGTGTGGAGCGGCCGAGCGCGCAAGAACCGAGTCGATCGCGCCGAGGACGCTTTCGCGCCCCCCGTGGGCCTCCTCGTAGTCCCGTAGCGCGCCGAGGTCGGCCGGCTCGAGCGAGCCGAGCAGGGAGATGACCTCTTCCGCCGCCAGCTCTTCGTATTGCTCGACCGGGGCGGCCACGGGCTCCGGCCGTGGGGGCGGCTCCGGCCTCTCGGCTCGGGGCTCCGGGCTCTCGGCCGGCTCGTCCGCGATCCCGGCCGTCTCCGAGAAGGAGTCGAGCAGGCGCCGCAGCTCGAGCAGCTGCTCTCGCGAGAGCGGCGACTGCTTGGCCTTCGAGCCGCGCACGTGGGGGCTCCAGCGCAGGAACTCCTCGACCTCGCGCTCGTAGCGGTAGGGCTCCTGCGCGCCCTTGACGATCGGGTGCAGGCGCATGTGCTCGCCGAGCTTGATCACGGTCTCGCGGCTCGTGTAGCGATAGTTGAACCCGGTCGCCTTGTAGCGGCGGTTGTCGACCCCGCGGCCGAAGCGGAGCTGGCTCAGCATCTCCGGCGAGATGCGGATGCCGACGCGCTTCAGCGCAGCGGCCGCCAGGCCGGTCCCCCAGGGCGGGAGGATCGGCGCGTATGGCTTGCCGAGCAGGCCGGCCACCTCGCTCAGGGCCAGGACGCCGTCGGCGGCGACGTTGAAGAGCCCGGGCCGCCGGTCCTGGACGGCGTGCTCGAGCGCGTGCACGACGTCGTCTTCGTGGACGAACTGGTAGCGCGGGTCGAAGCCGAGGATCATCGGCACGGCCGGCAGCGAGAAGAGCCTGATGTGCGACGTCCGGACATCGGGTCCGAGGACGTTCGCGAAGCGCAGGACCGTGACGGAGACCTCGGGGTTCTTCTCCGCGAACTCGTTGACCGACGCCTCCGCCTCGACGATGTCGCGCTCGATCGGGGTGCCCGGCGTGTGCGGGCGGCCCATCGTCTCGTCGAAGAAGGCCGGGTCGTCCTGCTCGCAGCCGTAGAAGTGGGCCGAGGACTTGAAGACGAACTTCGTCACCGGCGAGTGCGGCCCGCTGCACGCCGCCAGGATGTTCATCGTCCCGATGACGTTGTTCTCGTGGGCCTTGCTCGGGGAGGTCGTGGCGGAGTCGACGACGAGCCTGGTGTCGACGACCGTGTCGATCTCGGCCGCCTCGACGACCCGCCGCAGCAGGGCGTGCTGGGCGCCGACCTTGACGTACTCGGTCCGCTCCAGCTCGACGACCGGCTCCTCGTTGTCGACGCCGATGATCGCCTCGACCGCCGGATCGGTCTCGAGCGCCTGCGCGAGGCGGCCGCCCCAGTAGGTCGAAAGCCCGGTGACGAGTACCCGCTGCGAGGGCATCAGCCGAACCAGACCGATCTGCGCGTGCGCAGCATCTGCCAGAGGTTCTCCTGGATGCGGGAGCGGATCTCGTGGGCCGTCGTCTGCACCAGCGCCTTGTCCTCGTACAGGCCCTCCTCGTCGAAGCGAATCGGCTCGAGGAAGCGGATGCGGAACTTCGCGGGCAGGTAGCCCAGCATGCCCAGCAGGCCCAGGTGCGGAAACGTCGGAGTGATCGGGAAGTAGAGGAGGCCGGTGAGGCGCTTCATCAGTCCGAGCTGCGCGAATACCGGCGCCGACTCCTCGGCGCCCACGACGCAGATCGGCACGATCGGCACGCGCGCCTTCATCGCGGCCTCGACGAAGCCGCCGCGGCCGAAGCGGCGCAGCCGGTAGCGGTCCTTGTAGAGCTTCTCCGTGCCCTTGCGACCCTCCGGGAAGACGAGCACGAGCTCCTCCTCGTCGAACAGAAGCCGGTGGACGTTGGCCGGATGCGCCGCGACGCAGCCGATCTTCGGGATCAGCATCGAGAACCCCGGATAGCCCTTGAAGAAGTGCTCGACGGTGATGTTGAGCGGCCGCCCCCGGGGGTGCTCCTCGCGGATCGCCTTGGCGATCATGGCGGCGTCCGGCGGGAGCGCGCCGGAGTGGTTCGAGACGAGCAATGCGCCGCCGCTGGCGGGCACGTTCTCGATCCCCTCGACCTCGGCCCGGAACCAGTAGCGGTAGAAGAACTCGTAGAGGGTGCGGTCCATGAGCCCCTCGATCCGCTCCGAGCGGCCCCAGTCGGTGAGCTGCCGGTCTGGCTCGACGCCGGGCAGGTAGTCGCGCAGCTCGTCGTCGCGGATTGCGGGCAGGCCGGCCCCGGGCCCGTGGGTCCGGTCGTCCTCGCGCACGCTGAGCCTTGTCCGAGTCGCCTCCGCCATGGCGTTCGATTCTGGCAGGATGGATCGCCGTGCGCTCGAAGGACGCCGTACGCCGAGATGTGTGGCGGTCGATGGACCGCGAGGGGGTGTCGCGCTTCCCTGGAGCGGAGGGCCGGATTCCCAACTACGCGGGGGCGAAGGCCGCCGCGGAGCGGCTCGCCCGGCACTCGGCGTGGCAGAACGCCGAGACGATCAAGGCGAACCCCGACTCGCCGCAGACGCACGCCAGGCGGATGGCGCTCGACCAGGGCAAGGTTCTCGTCATGGCGGTGCCGCGGCTCCGCGACCAGCATCCCTTTCGGCTCCTCGACCCGCGCAAGCTGAGCGCGGACGAGCTCCGCGAGGCGGCCACCATCAAGGGCGCGCTGAAGCACGGGAAGGTGATCGACCTCGACGAG
>JBJMLJ010000087.1:0-2877 GCA_045805365.1 Thermoleophilaceae bacterium | reverse complement strand
CACCCGGCTCGTGTTGGGAACGAGCAGGCGTGTCGCTCGCGCCCACAGGAGACCCGCCTCGCGCTCGGTCATCCCCTGCTGCAGCGTGGCCTCGATCAGGGCCGTCCGCGAGACGGCCGCGATCTGGGCCACGGCACGTGCGATGACGCGGTTTATCTCGGCTATCGCGGGCGTGCGAATGCCAGCGCTGACGCCGATCTGGTGCAGCCGCGCGAGCTCGAGCTCCCCCTCTCCGTAGCAGGGGACGCCCGGTTCGGTCGACGGCAGCCCGAGGGCGGCCAGGGCCTCCTGGATCTCGGCCACGGGCAGTCCCACCTGCTCCGCCAGGTCTTCGGCCGAATAGCGCTCTTCGCTGCGCAGCAGTCGTTCGACCGGAAGAAGGGCCAGCCGGTCCTGCTCGACCGCGCTGCGCAGCTCCACGATCGTGCAACCGTCGTCGAGCAGGTCGCGAAGCAGCTGCTTGCGGGCGGCCCGAGCCTCCCCCTCGACGTCTTCGAGCAGGCCCTCGGCCGCGAAGTCGACCTCCTCAGCCACGGCCCGCAAAGGTAGTCGGATGCCGGCTTCTGGGCCAGGCGTTGCCACAATGCTCCGGTGGACTTGCAGGTCGAATTCGACGAGAACGGGCTCGCGCCGTGCGTGGTGCAGGACGCCCGGAGCGGCGAAGTACTCACACTCGCGTACATGAACGAGGACGCCCTGGAGCGCACGCGCGAGAGCGGCGAGGTCTGGTTCTGGAGCCGCTCGCGCCAGGAGCTGTGGCACAAGGGGGAGACCTCGGGCAACGTCATGCGCGTCCGCGAGCTGCGCTTCGACTGCGACCTTGACGCCGTGCTGGCGCTCGTCGATCCGGCAGGGCCGGCCTGTCACACGGGCGAGCGGACCTGCTTCCACAACGGAGACCTGGCCCCGCTGCCGAGCGAGGCGCTGCCCGCGCTCGAGCGCGTGATCGCCGAGCGCAAGGCGAGCGCGCCCGAGGGCAGCTACACCGCCGAGCTGCTCGCCGACCCGCCGCGCATCGGGGAGAAGGTGCGGGAGGAGGCCGAGGAGGCGGCGCGCGCCGCGCGCGAGGAGGACGACTCGCGGGTGGCCGAGGAGGCCGCCGACGTGCTCTACCACCTCGCGGTGCTGCTGGCCTCCCGCGGGCTCAGCCTCGGCGACGCCTTCGAGGAGCTGAATGGCCGTCGCCGCTGAGCCGGCGGAGCTCGACCTGTTCCCGGGGCTCGCGGAGGTTCGCGAGCTGGCCCGCGAGCACACGCTCGTGCCGCTCCGCCACACCTTCGTGGCCGACACCGAGACGCCGGTCTCGGCCTACCTGAAGCTGCGCGGGGGCGGGCCGTCGTTCCTGCTCGAGTCGGCCGAGCAGGGCCAGCGCTTCGGGCGCTGGTCCTTTCTCGGCTTCCGGCCGCGCGCGGTGATCCGCTGGCGCCAGGGCGACGCGGGCGACCCCTACGCCCTCGTCGAGGCCGAGCTCGGCCGCTACCGCATCGCGCCGCTCGAGGGCCTGCCGCCGTTCGCCGGCGGGGCGGTCGGGCTGTTCGGCTACGACCTCGTCCGCAGCGCCGAGCCGACGGTCGGCGAGGGGAATCCGGACGAGCTCGGCGTCCCCGAGCTGGCGCTGATGGTCTCGGACGTGCTCGTGGCGTTCGACCACCTGAAGCACGAGGTGACCGTGCTCGCCAACGTCTTCGCGGAGGAGGACGTCGAGCGCGGCTACGAGGCGGCAGCGACGGCGATCGCCGAAGTGCGCGAGCGGCTCGCGGCGCCGGTGCCCCGCGGGCGCGCCGGAAGGCGAGAGCCGCCGGAGTTCAGCTCGAACATTGGCTCCGACGGCTACGCCGCCGCCGTCGAGCGCTCCAAGGAGTACATCCGCGCGGGCGACGTCTACCAGGTGGTGCCGAGCCAGCGCTGGAGCGCCGACGCGCCGGTCGACGGCTTCTCGCTCTATCGCGGGCTGCGCACGGTCAACCCGAGCCCGTACATGTACTTCCTCGACTTCGAGGACTTCGAGATCGCCGGCGCATCGCCGGAGTCGCTCGTGAAGGTCACAGGCCGGCGGGCGGAGCAGCGGCCGATCGCGGGCACGCGGCCGCGTGCCGCGACGACGGATGAGGACCTCGAGCGCGCCAAGGGCCTGCTGGCCGACGAGAAGGAGCGGGCCGAGCACGTGATGCTCGTCGACCTCGGCCGCAACGACCTCGGCCGCGTCTGCGAGTACGGCAGCGTCTCGGTCGACGAGCTGATGGTGGTGGAGACCTACTCCCACGTCATGCACATCGTCAGCTCGGTCTCGGGGACCCTGCGCGACGGCGTCTCGGCCATGGACGCCCTGCGCGCCTCGCTGCCGGCGGGCACGCTGTCCGGCGCGCCCAAGATCCGCGCGATGCAGATCATCGACGAGCTCGAGCCGACCCGGCGCGGGCCCTACGGCGGGGCGGTCGGCTACCTCTCCTACACGGGCGACCTCGACACCTGCATCTACATCCGCTCGGCGCTCGTCAAGGACGGCCGCGTGCACGTCCAGGCCGGCGGCGGCATCGTCGCCGACTCCGACCCGGACTACGAGGTTCGCGAGACAGAGGCGAAGGCCGGCGCGGTCTTTGAGGCGCTGCGGCTGGCCTGCTCGCAGGCGGACTGGGCCTAGCCATGGCCAGGACACTCGTCATCGACAACTACGACTCGTTCACCTACAACCTGGTCCAGTACCTGGGGGAGCTGGGAGCGGAGCCCGACGTGGTGCGCAACGACGAAACGGGGGCGGACGACCTGCTCGGGCGCGGCTACGAGCGCGTCGTCGTGTCGCCCGGGCCGTGCACCCCGGCCGAGGCCGGGATCTCGAGCGCGGCAATCGCGAGCTTCGCCGCCCAGGGCACGCCGGTT
>JBJMLJ010000086.1:0-4289 GCA_045805365.1 Thermoleophilaceae bacterium | reverse complement strand
GGCCACGGCGAGGAGCTGATCACCGCTGTGATGCTGGAGGCGGGCGAGCAGCGCTCGGTCGAGGACGCCCGCATATCGACGGTCTACGACGGCGACGGTCGCCAGCGGAGCGCGGGGCTCGAGCTCTGGCTGCCCGGCGAGGACTTCCCCCGCCGTGGCTCCGGCAGCGCCGTGGCCGGCTCCTCCCTCGAGCTCGAGGGTCTCACCGTGCACGCGGCGATCTTCCGCTGGCGGGTGGAGGGCCGAGAGGGACTTGGCGCCTACGAGCTGATGGTCCGCGCCGAGGACCCGGCCGCGGCGTGATCCGGGCGATCGTCTCCGATTTCGGCGGCGTGCTCACGACGCCGATGATCGAGGGCTTCCTCGCCTACCAGGACCAGACCGGCGTCACGGTCGAGGAGCTCGGGCGGTCGATGGCCGAGGCGCAGAAGCGCTACGGCGAGCACCCGCTGTTCCAGCTCGAGCGGGGCGAGATCAGCGAGCGGGAGTTCGGGAAGCGGCTGGCTGACGCCCTGCCCGATCCCTTCGACCTCCAGCACCTGCGCGAGGTCTACTTCGAGCAGCTCCAGCCGAACGCCGAGATGATCGAGTACATGCGCGACCTACGCGGCCGCGGCCTGCGGATGGCGCTCTGCACGAACAACGTCCGCGAGTGGGAGCCGCTTTGGCGATCGAAGCTCCCCGAGCTCGACGAGATCTTCGAGGTCGTGGTCGACTCGGCCTTCGTGGGCTCGCGCAAGCCCGAGCCGCGCATCTTCGAGCTGACCCTGGAGCGGCTCGGCGACGGCTACCGCTTCGAGGACTGCCTGCTGGTGGACGACATCCACGTGAACTGCGAGGGAGCGGAAGCGCTGGGAATGAAGGCCGTCCGCTTCGAGGACACCGGCCAGACGATCGCCGAGATCGAGGCCTCGCTGGGCTAGCCGACCAGCCCCGCGATCGCCGCCTTCATGGCCTCGCGAGCGTGCGAGGCCTTGAGTCCCTGGTGGAAGCGGAGGCTCTGCCAGCTCGTCCAGGCGCAGGCCGCGACCAGGGCGTCGCGAACCGCGGGCGGCCGCTCGTGGAGCTCGGCCGCGAAGACGCGCTCGACTTCCCTGGCCTTCGCGTAGCGCACCTCCGCGAGCCGGCTCGCCACCGTCGGCGACTCGTGCTCGATCAGCAGCGCGCCCCGGCGCACGCCGCTCACCGTCTCGTACAGGCGGGCGCGCTGGGCGGTGAACTCGTCGATTCGCCGGGGGAGCGGGAGGTCAGGGTCGATCGGGCGCAGCGTCGGCACCACGCGCTCGTACTGACGCCGGGCGGCGGCCTCGAACAGCGCCTCGCGGTCGCCGAAGTGGAGGAAGACGGACCGCTCGGAGACGCCTGCGCGGGCGGCGATTCGCTCCGCCGTGGGCCGGACGTCGCCCTCGTCGAGGAGCGCGAGCAGGGCCTCGACGACGGCCTCGTGGGTCCGCTCGGCGCGGATGCTGCGACCGTCTCGGGCCAACTCTGCGCGTGCGGCCTCCATCGTCCTGAGGATAGCCGACTTTTTGCAGGCACTCTGCAACTTTTGTATACTGACCCGGTCCGGCGGCCGGGAGGCGCGGAACGGAGTCCGTGCGAGGAGTGAAGCGAGCCCTTTCGGCAGCAGTCGTCTGCTGCCTGCTGCTGCCGGCCGCGTCGGCGTCCGCGTCGACGCACACCCAGACCACGTCGGTCGGGCCGGTCACGGTCGGGGGCTACCAGGTCAAGTACGGCTTCATCCCCGCGCCCCACCCGCCCGTGAACGGCTGGGTGACCCACATGGACGTCGACGTGGTCGACGGCCCCGGGGCGGACGCCAAGCCGGTGCCGATCAGCCGGCTGATGCTCCATCACATCGTGTTCGTGAACCTCTCCCGCCGCGACGGCACGTGCGGCAGCTACACGAGCTTCGACTCGATCTCCAAGCTGCCGGCGGCCGAACGCTTCTACGCCGCCGGCGAGGAACGGGCCAAGATGGCGCTCCCGAGCGGCTACGGCTACCGGATGCGCCCGAGCGACGGCTGGTACCTGACCTACATGTTCATGAACCACAAGCCCCGCACGGACAGGGCCTGGATCCGCTACCACGTCCAGTATGAGACGACGCCCCAGACCGACGTCAAGCCGTACTGGCTCGACGTGAAGAACTGCCTGGCCGATCCCGTCTTCAACGTCCCCGGCGGCAAGCGGCGCGGCTCGACCTACAGGCGCTCGGCCACCTGGACCGCCCCGGAGGCCGGACGGCTCGTGGCCGGCGGCGGTCACGTGCACGGCGGCGCCAGGAACCTGCGGCTGTCGCGCACGGACTGCGGCGGCCAGCGCCTCTACACCTCGCGGCCGCTCTGGGGCAATCCCGACCATCCCTTCTACCACGTGCGTCCGATCCTCCACGAGCCCGGGCCGATCTCGATGAGTGGCTTCAACAGCCAGACGGGGATCCCCGTCGCCAAGGGGGAGCGATTGCGCCTGGACGCGAACTACGACGACTCGCTCGTCCACACCCGCGTGATGGGGATCATGGTGGTCTACATGGCGCCCGACGAGTCGGTCCGCTCGGGCTGCGGCGCCTTGCCGAGCGACCTGGTCGACCTGCGCTCGACCCAACCCGGCCGCACCGTCGCGCCTCGCTTCCGCGTGCCGATCGTCGGCATCAGGCACGGGGTGGCGCGAGACATCTCGAGGCCGCGCGGCCGTCGCGTACGGCTGGGCCGCCACGGCAAGATCACGGTCGGTGACCTCTTCTTCCGCCACGCCAACGTCTCAATCCGCAGCGGCTCGACCCTGCGCTGGGACTTCGTGGGCTCCGAGATCCACAACGTCACCGTGGCGAACGGGCCGCGCGGCTTCGCCTCGACGAACCTCACCGGCGGCCGCAGCTTCCGCAAGACGCTGCGCACGCCCGGGACCTACCGCATCTTCTGCGCCCTGCACCCCGTCTCGATGACGGCGACGATCAGGGTGCGGCGCCGCTAGCCCGACCGGCGGCTAGTGGTGCCGGTGGGGCCGGGCGATGTAGATCTTGCCCTTCCTCAGCTTGATCGTCTTGCGCTTGACGAAGTCGCGGACCGTGACCCTGCCGGTCTGGTCCTTGAAGTACGTCGAGCCGTCGCAGCGGTCGTAGACGAGCCAGGTCGTGCCCCGCACGGTGGCCGCGCCGTGCCGGCCGCGCGTCCGGTAGCGGCCCTTCCCCCTGCCCCACAGCCGCCGGCCGCGACGCCTGTGCCGCCTGGAGTCGCGGACGCTGCCGCTCGCGCTCGCGTGGGTGCAGCCGGTGAGCTTCCCCGCCAGTCGCAGCTCGGTGAGCGGCTTGCCGGAGCGGTGTTCCTTGACCTTGAACTTGCCGTCGAAGAAGACCGCGGACTTGGTCTTCGTGGAGCTCCCGTTGGCCGCGTTCGTCAGCCGGACCTTGCCGCTGGTGGTGTCGATCGTGCACCCCACCGGGACGCTGGCCACGTCGTCGAGGCGCTGGCGGCCGTGGCCGCCGCACTTGACGTAGACCTTGCCGCTCACGCGCTCGGCGTCGAAGGACTTGCCGGCCACGGGCGGGTCGACCTTGATCACGCCGGCGTGGCAGGCGGAGGTCGCGAAGGTGCGCAGGTGGTCGAGGAAGACGGCCGAGTCGTACGAGGGATCCGACTGGTCGAAGACGGAGAGGTAGATCGAGTGCGGCCCGGGCGTGACCGGGGTCGCAGCGCGGAACCGCGGCGTGGCGCCGTCGTAGGTGGTGCCCGCGGCGTTCTCGGCCGAGAAGCCGGTGGTGTTGACGCTGATCACGTTGCCCTTGTCGTCGAAGGCGAAGTTGTTGGGGGCCGTAATGCCGGTCGAGCTGGCGTTGAAGCTGGAGTTGTCGAGCTCGGCAATGAAGCCGTCGTTGAACCGGGAGCCGATGAACTCCGGGTACTCCTCGGAGAGGAAGCGGAAGTCGAACGCGGCGCAGTTGGCGCTGGCCGGGACGTTGATGTCGACCTTCAGCTGCACGAGGTCGAAGACCTGGTCGCCGTGCGGACCGGGCCCGCTCTGGTTGTCAGTGCCCGTGTTCGGCGCGCTGTTGGTCTCGTCGGCCTGGCCCGCGTTGCCGGTGCTCAGGATCGAGAAGGTGCCGCCGCTCGTCGGGAAACCCGCGAGCGAGGAATTCCCGGTGGCGGCGGGCTGGCTGGGCGCCGGCGGGAGCGCCGAGAAGCTGGCGCCGATGAAGGGGCCGATGGCGCCGGCGATCGTCGCCGGGTCGCGGCTCGTGGTGACGTCGGCGCTCGCGAACGCCGGGATGGCGACGAGCCCGGCAAGGG
>JBJMLJ010000085.1:0-2560 GCA_045805365.1 Thermoleophilaceae bacterium | reverse complement strand
GCGGCTGGTGGCGCTGCCGGGCGCCCTGCTGTTCGCCGCTGGGACGAGCTGGTTCGCCCTCAGGCTCGGCTCCCATCCGCACTACGTCCGCGACTACCTCGTCGGCACCCTGATGACGGGCAGCGGCGTCGGCCTCAGCTACGCGGCCTGGTCGAGCGCCGCGGTGGCCGAGCTGGCGCCCGAACGCTTTGCCACCGGCAGCGCCGTTGTCGCCTGCCTGCGGCAGGTCGGAGCGGTGCTCGGCATCGCCGTGCTGATCGCGGTGCTGGACGGCGCCTCGCCGGCCGATCCGGTCGCCGCCTTCACCGACGCCTACGTGGTGGTGACCGGAGCCGCCCTCGTGGCCGGGGCGATCGCCCTCGGGCTCGGCAGGGTGCGGGCGACCGTCGCCGCGCCGGCGATCGCGGAGGCGGCATGAAGCGCGAGCGGACGATCACCTGGGAGGACCCGGTGGCGACCGCCGAGGCGGTCGCCGGGATGTCCGGCCTCGAGGCGCTCGAGGCGATCCGCGACGGGCGCCTGCCGCCCCCGCCGATAGCCGAGCTGCTGGGGATGAAGCCGGTCGTGCTGGCGCACGGCCGCGCCATCTTCGCCGCGACTCCCGACGAGTCTCACTACAACCCGATAGGGGTCGTGCACGGCGGCTTGGCCGCGACGCTGCTCGACTCCGCGATGGGCTGCGCCGTGCAGAGCACGCTGCCGGTCGGCTCGGGCTACACGACGCTCGAGCTAAAGGTCAACTTCGTCCGGGCGATCACCCGCGACACCGGACCGATCCGCTGCGAGGGGCGCGTGCTGCACGAGGGCAGGACGGTGGCGACGGCGGAGGGCCGCGTGATCGCCGAGCGGACCGGCAAGCTGCTCGCGCACGGCTCGGCGACCTGCCTGGTCTTCACGACCAACGGCCACGCTTCGACCTAGCCACCTGTCGATACCCTTGCCGCATGGCAACGACGACGCCCACCGTCGCCGAGGTCTGCGCCCAGGCGAAGCGCGCGTCGCGCTCGCTGGCGACCCTCCCGAGCCGCGATCGCGACGCAGCGCTCGAGGCGATGGCCGCGGCCCTCGAACGGCGCGGGCCCGAGATCCTCGAAGCCAACGCGCGCGACATGGAGGCTGGCCGTGAGGCGGGCCTCAACGGCGCGCTGCTCGACCGGCTGGAGCTGACCGAGCAGCGGCTCGCCGGCATCGCCGCCGACGTGCGCACGATCGCCGCGCTGCCCGATCCGGTGGGGGAGACGATCGACGGCCACCGGCTGCCGAACGGGCTGGACGTCCGCCGCGTCCGCGTGCCGCTCGGGGTGATCGCCGTCGTCTACGAGGCGCGGCCCAACGTGACGATCGACTGCTCCGCGCTGTGCTTGAAGTCGGGCAACGCGATCGTCCTGCGCGGCTCCTCGACGGCCGCGCACTCGAACGCGGTGCTCGCGCAGGTGGCCCAGGAGGCCGTCATGAGCGCCGGCCTGCCCGAGGGCTCGATCTCGATCGTCACCGGCGGCGACCGCGACGAGCTCGGCGAGATCGCCACCCAGGACGGCGTCGTCGACCTCGTCATTCCTCGCGGAGGCGAGGGCCTCAAGGCGGCCTTGAAGCAGCACGCCACGGTCCCCGTCATCTACGCGGCGGCCGGCAACTGCCACGTCTACGTCGACGCGAGCGCCGACCTGGACGACGCGGTCGCCATCACGGTCAACGCCAAGATCCAGCGACCCGGCGTCTGCAACGCCGCGGAGACGCTGCTCGTCCACTCGGGCATCGCCGGGGAGTTCCTGCCGCGCGCGCTGCGGGAGCTGCGCGAGTCGGGGGTCGAGCTCCGCGTGGACGGCCGTGCCCGGTCCCTGGCCGGCGAGCTCGGCGACTCCCTCGGCGAGGCTACGGAGGAGGACTGGGCGACTGAGTACCTGGCGCTGATCCTCGCGGTCAAGGTCGTCGACTCGGCCGAGGAGGCCATCGAGCACGTGAACCGCTACAGCTCGGGCCACTCGGAGGCGATCGTCACCGGCTCGACCGAGGCCGCCCAGGCGTTTACCGGCGGGGTCGACGCCGCCTGCGTGTACGTCAACGCCTCGACCCGCTTCACCGACGGCGGCGTCTTCGGGATGGGCGCCGAGATCGGCAACTCGACCCAGAAGCTTCACGCCCGCGGCCCGATAGGCGTCCGCGAGCTCACGACCTTCAAGTACGTGATCGAGGGCTCGGGGCAGGTGCGCGAGTAGGGGTGCCGCGCGTCGGGATCCTCGGCGGTGCCTTCAACCCGCCGCACATCGGCCACCTGATCTGCGCGCAGGAGGCGACGACCCAGCTGGAGCTAGACACGGTCGAGTTCGTCCCCACGGCACGGCCGCCCCACCGCGAGATCGAGCAGGACCCGGGCCCCGAGGTCCGGCTCGAGATGTGCGAGCTCGCGGTCGCAGACGACGACCGCTTCAACGCCTCCCGCATCGAGCTCGATCGCGAGGGGCCGTCCTACACGTCGGACACGCTGCGCTCCCTGCACGACGCGCATCCCGACGACGAGCTCTTCCTGGTCCTCGGCGCCGACCAGGCCGAGCGCCTCCCG
>JBJMLJ010000084.1:0-9059 GCA_045805365.1 Thermoleophilaceae bacterium | reverse complement strand
GCCGAGCAGCACGGTCAGCGGCCGGTTGTGGCGACGGGCGCGTTCGACCTCTACGCCGAACGACTCTTCGAATCCGCGCCGGTTCTGGAGGCCCGTGAGCGGATCGGTTCGGGCGGCGTCCGCCAGCCTGTCGACGAGGTCCATTAGCCGGTTCCGCAGGGCCTGGACGAGGACGGCCGCCACGGCGAGCGTCCCGACCGTCTCGGCCCAACGGGCCGCGAAGACGGAGCTCGGGGCCGAGATCGCCAGCACCACCCAGTACGCGACCGCCACCCAGGCGAGCTGCAGCCCCGCCTGGCGCAGCGAGAAGAAGTAGGCGCTGTAGAGCGCGATCCAGAGGTAGAGCATCTCGTTGTCGGTCGAGGGAGCTCCGAGCCGCTCGCCGCTGAAGTAGATGCAGAGCGAGATGAGGGCGGTGCCGACCAGCGGCGCCAGGTGGAGGATCCAGCGCGGCAGCCTTCCCGCGCGCGCGTTGATGATCCCGGCCGTCGCGGTGGCGATGCCGGCCACCACCAGGAAGCCGAAGGTGTACGCCTCGTGCGGGTGAGGAAGGATCGCGACGAGCAGCGCGATCAGCGCGCCGCCGGCCCAGAGGCCGGCCTGCGCACGGGCCATGACGGCCGGGTCCATGCCGGCGCCGGGCACGGGGACCTCCAAGGCACGCTCCTTCCGCCGGAAGAGGACCGACATGCCCTCTGCATCGGCTTCGCGCGCGTGAAGCCTTAGGCGAGGGAGCCCGAGTCCGGCAGAACGCTCAGGCGGCGGGCGACGCCTGGCCGCCGGGCACCTTGAACAGGTTGGCCGCGGTGGCCGCGAACATCAGGTCGCCTTCGATCTTCAGGCCGCCGGTCATGAACAGCTTCGGCCCGTCGACGTTCCCGGTGACGAGCTTCAGGAAGTTCACGCCGTCGATGGTGAAGGTGACCCGCGGCGATTGGCTCGGTTGGTCGGTCACCGAGCAGGCCCCGTCCTTGATCACGGCCTCGTAGTGGTCGACCGAGTCGCCTGGGCCGCCGGTGATCTTCCAATGCATGACCGCGTCCACGCCCTGGGCCTTCGAGGCGTCGAAATGCTCCTCCATGCGGCGGAAGATCTCGCCCAGGATCTGCCCGCGCAGCTCGCCGCGCATGCCCTCGGCAAGCTGCTCGTCGGGCGTCGTGGCGATGCTCTTGGCGAACTCCGCCGGGTCGACGGCCTCTGGCTGGATCGGATCGGTCACTAGCGCCTCCCTCTACTCGACACCGCGCGATGCTACATCATTTCATGCAATCGTCATGAGGTAAGCGGAACGTGAGAACTGCGGCGGCATCGCCTCGAGCTACGTCGCCATCCGCCTCTGGTTCGCCCGCGACATCGTCGCCTGGGGCCTCGGCGGCCTGGTGGCCGCCGGCATGTTCGTCGGCTTCGTCCTCAGCCGCACGGTTGGGATGCCGTCGTTCCACGAGAGCGACTGGGAGTCGTCCGGCATCCTCTCGCTGCTCCTCGAGGGCTTCTACCTCGCGGCTACGGGCTGGTGGCTCCGCTCCGCCGTCCGCCGCGCCCGCGCGGCCGAGGAGGCCCTCCCGCGCGTCGGCAGGGCCCGCCGGGGAGGCCCGGGCCGCGCGGCCCCGCCCTGGACGCGGGAGCGCGCGAACCCGGACCCACTCCGCTGACCGGCGCGCTGGGCCCGGCCGGCGGGGAGGTTCTGCACCCCGACCATCGACGACCAGGGAGAGCGCGTACAGGGACCGCCGGTCGACAATCCGGGCCGGCGGTTGTACGGACGGTCGAGGGGGGTCGGCTTAGCCCGACCCCCCTCTCCCAGAACCCTTAGCGGGGGGTCGTCGCCGGCTGCGGCTGGGCCAGACCGCTGGAGACCCGTCCGGCGGCGAGGACGACGCGTGCGATGGAGCCCATCGCGAGCAGCAGCAGCGCCCAGCTCACGGCAACCACGCCGTTGCTGGCGGAGCTGAAGCCGACGATGTTCACGACGACGGCGACGCTGAGGCCGACGCCAGCCCAGGCGGTAGCACCCCGGCCGCGGATCAAGCCGATGCTGAGCAGGACAGTCCCGATCAGCACCGAGAGACCACCGACGGAGAACACGGCACTCACTCCGCCCACGGTGTCGAAGCGGTGGAGCAGCGCCGCCATCTGGGCGGAATCCGCGCCCTTCGCCACCATCTGCCAGCTCACGAACTGGCTCATCACATCGCCGATGGAGACCAGGGCGCCGAGCACCGCCAGTCCGCCGCCGATGACCGCGAGGCGAGGCCGGCTCTCGGCCACGAGCGCGGCAATCCCGAAGAGCGCGGGCACCAGCAGGATCGACCCGATCAGCAGGAGCAGCGTGAACCAGTACCAACGATCGGGGTTTTGCGCGATGACGTTCAGCTGCGCGCCCTCGTCGCTCTTCAGGGCGGGTGCCACCAGCGCCGACGCGAGCGCGAACAGCGGCGCAAGGATGAGACACAGGGCGAACGCCGTATCCGGCAGATTGCGAGACTGGGACTTCATTCGAACCTCCTTGGTCCAAACCGATTGACGCCGCCAAGCTAGATCCGGATCCCGCCTCCGTCTGCGGCCGGCAGAGCCATTCGATTCATCCCTGAGGATGAACGGCAAGCGGCCGTACGGCCGATGCGCGGGCCGCCGAAGCGGCGCTAACTTCTGGCCCATGGCCCGCCTGCGCCTTCCCGGCCGCTCTACGTGGCTCGACCTCGCCGTCGTCCTGTTCGTCAGCGGGGTGACGGAGTGGGCCGTTTTCGAGTCCCACGAGCACATCAGCACGCCGATCTTCGGGCCCCGCTGGCTAACCGTGGCGCTCCCGCTCTTCATCGCGGTTCCGCTCCTCTGGCGGCGGACGCGGCCGCTGCTCGTCGCATCTCTCGTGATGACCGGATTCGCGGCGCAGGCGGTGGCGAGCGGGCACACGCCGGAGGGCTTCCAGCTCATCCTGGTCTGGGTGATCGTGCCCTACAGCGTGGCGGCGTACAGCGAGCGCCGGGAGGCGCTGATCGGGCTCGGAATCGTGCTCGCGGGGTTCGCCGTGTACGCGGGTGAGAACGACGACATAGTGAGCGGGCGTGCCGGAGACCTGTGGTCGGGCGGATTCTTCCTCGTGCTCGCGGCGGGGGCCTGGCTCACCGGCATGGTCCTCCGCGGCCGGCGAGAGGCCGCAGCGCTCAGCGCCCGGGCAAGCGCGCTCGAGCGCGAGGCGCAGATCGCGAGCGCGGAGGAGCGCTCGCGCATGGCACGCGAGCTGCACGACATCGTCTCCCACAACCTCAGCGTGGTCGTGGTCCAGGCAGCGGGCGCGCGAGCCCAGGCCGAGGCCGAGCAACCCGATCCCGGCACCCTCGAGAAGATCGAGCGGAGCGGCAGGGAGGCGCTCGTCGAGATGCGACGGCTGCTCGGGGTCCTGCGCGAGGACGACGACGCGGCCCCTGCACTCGCGCCGCGGCCGGGACTCGACCAGCTGGCGATGCTGGCGGACGGCGTGCGTGACGCTGGCCTCGAGGTGGAGCTCGAGGTCGACGGCGACTGCGGCGGGCTTCCGCCCGCGATCGACCTGTCCGCCTACCGGATCGTCCAGGAGGCCCTGACGAACACGCTCAAGCACGCCGGTCCCGAGGCGCGTGCCCGTGTCCAGGTCCACCGGAACGCCGAGGCGCTGACCGTCGAGGTGCTCGACGATCGGAGCGGACAGGTCAGCTCCGGCTCGCGCAGCGGCGGAGGACACGGGCTGGTCGGGATGCGCGAGCGCGTCACGCTCCTCGGCGGCGAGCTGAGCGCCGGCCCGCGGCCGACGGGCGGCTTCGCGGTCAAGGCACGGCTTCCTCTGGGGGCCGCAGCCCGCTCGTGATCCGGGTGGTCATCGCCGACGACCAGGACCTCGTGCGCGAGGGCCTGCGGATGATGCTCGACGCCGAGAAGGACATCGAGGTCGTCGGTGAGGCGGCCAACGGCGCCAAGGCGCTCGACGCCGCCCGCGACAACGACCCCGACGTGGTGCTGATGGACGTCCGCATGCCGGAGGTCGACGGCCTCGAGGCGACGGCGCGCCTGGTCGACTCGAACGCCCGCACCCGGGTGCTCGTCCTCACGACCTTCGATCTCGACGAATACGTCTACCGGGCGATGAAGGCCGGAGCCTCGGGCTTCCTCCTCAAGGACGCGAACCGCGAGCAGCTGGCCGCCGCCGTTCGGACCGTCGCCGCGGGCGACGCCCTGCTCGCCCCGGCGATCACGCGCCGCCTGGTCGAGGACTTCTGCCGCCGTCCGCCCCCCTCGGCCGGCCCACCGCCGGCCGCGGAAGAGCTCAGCGACCGCGAGCTCGAGGTCCTCCGGCTCCTGGCCCAGGGGATGTCGAACGCGGAGATCGCGGGCGAGCTCTTCCTCAGCGAGGCCACCGTCAAGAGCCACGTCGCGCGAATCCTCGGGAAGCTGGGCCTACGCGATCGCGTCCAGGCGGTCGTGTTTGCCTACGAGTCCGGGATCGTGCGGCCGGGAGGCGACTGACCTAGGCTTCGACAGAGCTCCGAAGGAAGGACGACGGGATGAGCGACAACGCCGAGACCGCGATCCTCGCCGGAGGCTGCTTCTGGCTGGTCCAAGAGTTGATGCGCCACCCCGACGGAGTCATCTCGACCCGCGTCGGATACACCGGCGGGGAGAACGACAACCCGACCGACGAGAACCATCCGGGTCACGCCGAGGCGGTCGAGATCGTCTTCGACCCAGACCGGAGCTCCTACCGCGACATCCTCGAGTTCTTCTTCCAGATCCACCGACCCGACCTCGGTGAGCGGCTGGTCGGCTCCGACTACCGCTCCGAGATCTTCTATACGAGCGAGGAGCAGCGCCGGCTGGCCAAGGAGACGATTGCCCACGTCGATGCCTCAGGCATCTGGCCGGGCAAGGTCGTGACCGAGATCAGCGAGGCCGGCCCCTTCTGGGAGGCCGAGGCCGAGGATCAGGACTACTTCCAGCGCTACCCGGAGGGCTCCCAGCTGCCCCACCGCGAGACCGCGGTCTAGCGATGTCGCAGGAGAACATCGACGTCATCCGGCGCGGCTTCGAGCATTTCGAGGCGACCGGCGAGCCGATCTGGGAGGACTTCGCCGAGACCATCGAAATCCGGGACCACCAGTCGCCGGACCAGGGCTACTACGTTGGGCACGCCGGCTGGAAGCGCTGGATCGACGACTGGAGCGCCGCGTGGTCCGAGTGGAGCATCGAGGTCGAAGACATCCGCGAGGCGGGCGACTCGGTCCTGGTGCTCATCCACCACACCGCGCAGGGCAGCTCAAGTGGCTTGGACCTCGACAGCCACGATGGCATCCTCTACGGATTTCGCGATGGGAAGGTCGTCACGGTCGACTACTACACCGGCCGCGAACACGCATTGGAGGCGGCCGGGCTCGTCGGGTAGGGCGCGCTAGCTTGCTGCCAGGCGGAGGGGGAGGGATTCGAACCCCCGAGGGACCGGAAGGCCCCTAACGGCTTTCAAGGCCGCCGCATTCAACCGCTCTGCCACCCCTCCACTCCCCCAGGCTAGGCGATACTGGGGGTGTGTCCGCGGTCCACGAGCAGACGCTGGTCGACGCGCCGGTCCCGACCGTATGGGACCTGGTGGGCAATCCGGACCGCTATCCCGAGTGGTTCCCGCGCGTCTTCGAGATCGACGGCGAGCGGTTCGAGGAGGGCGCCGAGTTCGTCATGGTCAGCAAGCAGCCGATAACGGGACGCGACGAGGCGCACCTGCTGGTCGACCGCAGAGAGGAGCTCCGCGAGCTCCACATGCACTGCACTCTCAGCGGCATGTTCGTCCACTGGCAGCTCACCGACGCCCAGGGCGGCACGTTCGTCGACGCCGAGTTCGGAATGGACCCGCTGAACCGGCGCTACCAGGCCTTCGACTTCGCGCTGGGGCGGCGCTTCTTCCGCCGCTGGCTGTCCGAGGCGATGACCGGACTGAAGGAGGCGGCATCTCCCACGCGGGCGACGAGCTGATCCAGCGCTTCTACGAGGCGTTCGGGCGGAAGGACGGCGACGAGATGGCCGCCTGTTACGCGCCCGAGGCGCACTTCTCGGACCCGGTGTTCACCGACCTTCGCGACGGCGAGCCGGGCGCGATGTGGCGGATGCTCACCGGAGGGTCGACCGACCTCGAGGTCGAGCTGCTCGAACACGAGGCCGACGGTGACGCGGGCTCGGCGCGCTGGCTCGCGCACTACACCTTCACCCAGACCGGCCGGCACGTCGACAACGACGTCAGAGCGCGGTTCCGCTTTCGCGACGGTCTGATCGTCGAGCACCGCGACGAGTTCGACTTCTACCGCTGGACCCGGCAGGCGCTCGGGACGACCGGCCTGCTGCTCGGCTGGTCGCCGATCGTGCAGGGCAAGGTCCGCAAGCAGGCGCGCGAGCGCCTCAGCGACTTCATGAACTCGGGCTAAGCGCGAAGCGCTCGCAACTGCGAGCGCCTTCCTGATCCGCCGGTGGGCTCCGGCTCGAAGTCGTCCGCAGTGTCAACGGACGTTCTGGAAGGAGCCCCCATGAAGAGACTCTCGCTGGTTGCGGCGGCGGTGGCCGCGGCGATCGCGGTGCCGTTGAGCTTCGGCTCGAGTCACCGCGAGGCGCCGAACATCATGCTCGACCCCGCCGCCGACAACACCGACACCTACGCGTTCAAGGCGAACGACGCCCCGAACGCGCTCACGGTCGTCGCCGACTGGATCCCTGGTGAAGTGCCCGCCAACGGACCGAACTTCTTCAGGTTCGACGACAAGGCGGACTACTACATCAACTTCGACAACAACGGCGACGGCAAGGCCGACATCCGCTACCTGTTCAAGTTCAAGACCAAGGTGCGGAACAAGGGCTCGTTCCTGTACGCCGGGCCCGGCACCGAGAACTACGCGGGCCTGAACGTCATCCAGCGCTACAAGCTCGTGCGGGAGACGTTCAAGCGGCGCAAGCACCACAAGACCCGTGTTCGAAGCAAGACGATCGCGCGCGGGCTGCCGGTGGCGCCGCAGGACATCGGCCCGAAGACGTTCCCGCACTACCAGAACTTCGTGAGCGGAGCGATTCGCAACCTGCGCGGCGGAGGCAAGATCTTCACCGGCTCGCGGGACGATCCGTTCTTCGTCGATCTGGGTGCGACGTTCGACGCCATCAACGTCCGCGACCTCACCGGCAACAAGGGCGGCGGCAAGGACGACCTGTCCGGGTTCTCGACCCACGCCGTCGTGCTCCAGCTGCCTGAGAAGCTCGTGACGAAGGACCACAAGTCGGTCTCCGGGCCGGCAGCGAAGAACGCGGTGGTCGGCGTCTGGTCGACGACCGAGCGCAAGCAGCTCCAGGTGACCCGCAAGCGGCGGGCCAAGAACCGCGACGTGCAGGTGTCGCGACTCGGCAACCCGCTGGTGAACGAGGTTGTGATCCCGCTCGGCAAGAAGGACCAGTTCAACCGCACGACCCCCGATCGCGACGCGAAGCTCTACGGCAAGTACGTCGTGAAGCCCGAGCTCGCGGCGGTGCTGAACGCGCTGTTCCACATCGGGGCTCCGGAGACCGGGCGCACGGACATCGTCCAGGCGCTCCTCACCGGGATCCCGGGGCTGAACCAGCACCCGGGCAAGTACAAGGACGTGCCCAAGGACACCCTGAAGATCAACCTGGGCGTCCCGCCGGCCGCGCACCCGAGCCGCTTCGGCGTCATCGGCGGCGACAACGCCGGCTTCCCGAACGGGCGCCGGCTCGGTGACGACGTGGTCGACATCGAGCTCCAGGTGATCGCCGGGTTCCTGAAGGGGAACAAGGTCCCGCTCGGCGACGGGGTGGACCGGAACGACAAGGCGTTCCTGCCCACCTTCCCCTACCTGGCGGCGCCGGACAGCGGCTTCGACTCGAATCCGAGCAATCGGACCGAGCCGGGCCACGCCCCGGTCCCCGCCGGAGGGCCGTAGGAAAGGAATGCGGCAAGGGAGGGGGCGCTTCGGCGCTCCCTCCCACCGCGACCACACCATGACGCTCACTCGCCCGAAGATCCTCAGGCTCGCCCTCCCCGCGCTGGTCTTCGCCTGCGTCCTCGCAGTTCTGCTCCGGGTCAACCACTCGCCGTCCGTGGCGCCGCAGCGGGAGGCCGGCGACACCGGCGCCGCCGCGCTCACCGGCAACACCGACCAGCAGATCGCCACCCTCCAGGGCGCCGTGCGCGCCAACCCGGGCAAGGCGGACGGCTACGCGCTCCTCGGCGACGCCTACCTCCAGAAGGCCCGCGAGAGCGGCGATGCAAGCTTCTACACGCGGGCGGACCGCTCATACGCCGCGGCCGTGCGCCGCGACGACCGCAGCGTGACCGCCGTCATCGGCGCCGGCACGCTCGCCAACACACGCCACGACTTCGGCCGCGGACTGCGGCTGGGGCTCGAGGCTCACCGCCTGGCCCCGGACCTCGCCCGTCAATACACCGTGATCGCCGACGCCCAGATCGAGCTCGGCCGCTACCCGGCCGCGGAGCGCACGATCCAGCGTCTGGTCGATCTGCGCCCGACCCTCTCCTCTTACGCGCGCGCGTCCTACTACCGGGAGCTCACCGGGGACCTGCCCGGCGCGGCCCGTGCGATGCAGCTCGCGGTCTCGGCGGGCGCCGGCTCGCCGGAGAACGTGGCCTACGTCGGCGCCCTGCTCGGCGACCTCGAGCTGGCGCGCGGCCACGTCGGCGCCGCCGCCGATGCGTATCGCCAGGCCCGGGCCGCCGGCGCGGAGGCCGACGGCTACTTTGCCCCGGCGCTCGCCGGGCTGGGGAAGGTGGACATCGCCCGCGGCCGCCTGGCGGCCGCGGCGGGGCGCCTCCGAGCCGCGTCCGACCGGCTGCCGCTGACGAGCTACCTGACGCTGCTCGCCGAGGTCGATCTCGCCCGCGGGCAGAGCGCGGCCGCGCAGCGTGAGCTCGACTCCGTGCGGGCCCAGCAGCGGCTGCTGCGGGCGGCAGGCGCGGTGCCCGACGCCGAGCTCGTGGTCTTCGAGGCGACCCACGGCAGCCCGCGGGCGGCCGTGGCCCTCGGCCG
>JBJMLJ010000083.1:0-2728 GCA_045805365.1 Thermoleophilaceae bacterium | reverse complement strand
GAGCAGGCGGCGGCCGCCGCGCCGCTGGCGGTCTTCGGCAACGCGGGCCAGGACTGCTGCGCGCGCTCGCGGATCCTCGTCGAGCGCTCGGCGCTCGATCGCTTCATGGACGCGCTGGAGGACGCCGTCGAGGGAATCAAGGTCGGCGACCCGCTCGACGAGGAGACGCAGATGGGGCCGCTGATCTCGGGCGACCAGCGCGACCAGGTAGCTTCCTACGTGAACGGCGACGCGCCCGTCGCCGTCCGCGGCTCGGCACCGGAGGGTCCGGGCTTCTGGTTCCCGCCGACGGTCCTCTGCCCGGTCTCGAACGACGACCGCGCCGCCCGCGAGGAGATCTTCGGCCCGGTCGCCGCCGTCATTCCCTTCCGCGACGAGGCCGAGGCGGTGCGGCTCGCCAACGACACCATCTACGGCCTCTCCGGTTCGGTGTGGACGCGCGACGGCGGCAAGGCCCTGCGCGTCGCGCGGGCGATCGAGACCGGCGTCATCTCGATCAACTCGAACACCTCGGTACGGGTGACCACGCCCTTCGGCGGGTTCAAGCAGTCGGGCGTCGGCCGCGAGCTCGGCCCGCGCGCGCTCGAGCACTACACCGAGGTCAAGAACGTGTTCTACGCGACCGGCTGATGGGCCGCCTCGACGGAAAGGTCTGCGTGATCACCGGCGCCGCCGGGGGCATCGGCGCCGCGGCCTGCGAGCTGTTCGCCGCCGAGGGCGCCACCGTGGTCGGCGTCGACCTCAAGGGCGGCGAGCACGTGGCGATCCAGGCCGACGTCACGGAGGAGGAACAGGTGCGGGACATGTACGCGCGCGCGAAGGAAGACAACGGCGGCGTGCACGTCCTCTTCAACAACGCCGGGATCTCGCCGAGCGACGACAACTCGGTGCTCGACACCTCGCTCGAGGCGTGGCAGCGGGTCCAGGACGTCAACCTGAAGTCGGTCTTCCTCTGCTGCAAGCACGGCATCCCGCACCTGCTCGAGACGGGGCGGGGCTCCGTGATCAACACGGCCTCCTTCGTGGCGGTGATGGGCGCCGCGACCTCGCAGGTCTCTTACACCGCATCGAAGGGCGGCGTCCTGGCCCTGTCGCGAGAGCTGGGCGTCGAGTTCGCCCGTCGGGGCGTGCGCGTCAACGCCCTCTGTCCGGGCCCGGTCGACACGCCGCTGCTCCAGGAGCTCTACGCGAACGACCCCGAGCAGGCGCAGCGGCGCCTCGTCCACCTCCCGATGGGCCGCTTCGCCAAGGCGCGCGAGATCGCCCAGGGAGCCCTCTTCCTGGCGAGCGACGAGTCGTCGTACGTCACGGCGACCACCTTCCTGGTCGACGGCGGACTCGCGGCCGCCTACGTCACCCCCGAGTAGGCATCGCCCGCAACTCCGCGGGGTATGCCGGGTTCTCCAGACCGGAACCGAACCTGTAGGAGGGTACGTGCGAGTACGCATCGCGAGTCTTCTGGGCCTCATGGCGCTGGCGGCGCTTGTCGTCGCGGGGCCGGTGGGCGCTCACGGGAAGCGCCACGCAAGGCATCACGGCGCGAAGGCGCTGAGGGCCAACCTGAAGGGCGCCAACGAGGTGCCGGGGCCGGCTGATCCCGACGCCCGCGGCAAAGCGCGCATCGTCGTGCGGCCCAAGGCCGGCGAGGTCTGCTTCAGGCTCAGCTGGAAGAACATCGCCGAACCGCCGACCAAGGCGCACATCCACAAGGGCGCCAAGGGCGTCGCCGGTCCCGTGGTCGTGACCCTCTTCGACGGCACGGCCGTCCACAAGGGTTGCGTGACCGGCCTCGACTCCGCGGTGCTGAAGGACATCAAGCGGCACCCGCGCCAGTACTACGTGAACGTCCACAACTCGCAGTTCCCGGACGGCGCGATTCGCGGCCAGCTGAAGAGGAGCGGCCACCACAAGCGGCCTCATCATCACCGCTCCGGCCGCAAGCACCGGAGCCACGCCTAGCGCCGGACGGCGTCGAGGAAGCGGGCGGCCAGCCCGCGCCCGAGCTCGTTCCACGCGTCGATCTTGCGGGTGGTCTCGGCCCTGAGCGCATCGGGGTCGAGACCGATCCGCACGGCGTCGGGATCGCTTCGGTAGCCGTCCAGCCAGTGGCCTACCGACTCGCTCGTCACCTCGGCGTGGAACTGCACGCCCCAGCCGGCCCCGTCCGCGAGCCGGAAGGCCTGGAGGCAGACGGCACTGTCGGCGAGCGCGACGGCCCCCGGCGGCAGGGGTGCCTCGTAGGAGTGCCAGAGGAACCCCTCGAGCTTCTCTGGTAGCGGGCCGAGCAACGCATCGTCCCGCGCCTCCGCGCGCAGCTCGATCTCACGCCATCCGATCTCGGGCTCCGGGGCGCGGCGCGGCTCCGCGCCGGCCGCCGCGGCCACGAGCTGCGCGCCAAGGCAGACGCCGAGCGTCGGGACCGGCTCCGCCAGCAGCCGCCGGAGGAGCTCCTTCTCGGGAGCGAGCCAGGGGTTCGCCTCCTCTTCGTCCACGTTCATCGCCCCGCCGAAGACCATCGC
This sequence comes from Thermoleophilaceae bacterium, assembly GCA_045805365.1. GTDB lineage: Bacteria > Actinomycetota > Thermoleophilia > Solirubrobacterales > Thermoleophilaceae > DASXBA01. The sequence goes on along the minus strand of JBJMLJ010000083.1, from coordinate 209 downwards.
GGCGCCGAAGCCGTCGAGCGCGGGCGGGGGCGCCTCGCTCGGCACCCACTCGACTAGCTCGTGGCCGAGTCCGGCGACCGCCTCGCCGAAGACGCCGGGGCCGGCGTCGCGCTGGTGGACGACCGCGAGGACTCTCAGGATTGCGGCGGCGGCTGCTGCGGCGGCACCTGGCGTGGGGCCGTCGGCTGCGCCGGGGGCGTGACCGGCTG
>JBJMLJ010000082.1:0-2227 GCA_045805365.1 Thermoleophilaceae bacterium | reverse complement strand
CTGACACACTCGGGCCATGCATGAGGCGGCGGCCGTCTCGGCTCTTGCGGTGACGGTGAGCCTGACGCTGCGGCGGCCCAAGCTCCCCAGCGGGCTCCGGATCGGCCCCGCGCTGGCGGCGGCCCTGGGCGTCCTTGTGCTGGTCGCGTCGGGGGACCTGCACCCGGGCGACGTCCGCGAGGCGCTCGACATCCTCTGGCGCCCGTTCCTCGCGCTGGCGTCGATCATGGTCATGACCGGCGTCGCCGCGCGGGTGGGGACGATGGACCAGCTGGGGCGTCGCGTCGTGCCCCGCGCCGGAGCCTCGGCGTCGCGCCTGTTCGGCCTCGTCTTCGTCCTCAGCCTGACCACCGCGGCGGTGCTCAACAACGACGCCGCCATCCTGCTCCTGACGCCCGTGGTGATCGTCCTCGTGCGGAGGCTCTACCCGGATACCCCTTCGCTCGTGCTCCCCTTCGCCTTCGCGGTGTTCATGGCGGCGGGCGTGGCGCCGTTCGTGACCTCCAACCCGATGAACACCGTCGTCGCCGGCGCGGCCGGGATCGACTTCAACACCTACGCCTCCCGGATGCTGCCGGTCGCCATCGCCGGCTCGCTCGTCACCTTCGTCGTGTTGCGCTGGCTCTTCGCGCGCGAGCTCCGAAGCGCGCCGACCGCCCCGCCGCAGCCGGACCGGCCCCCGTGGACGGGGGCGCAGCGTCAGGCCATGATCCTCGTCCTGGCGGTCCTGGCCGCATATCCCGTCTTCGCCCTGCTCGGCCTCCAGGTCTATGCGGTTGCCCTCACGGGCGCGGGCCTGGCGCTGGCGCTCGCCTGGCGTCACCACGAGGGCCGCCCGGTCGAGCTCGTCCGCGGTTCCGTGGCCTGGGAGGTGCTGGCCTTCCTGCTCGGGATGTTCCTGCTGGCGGAGGGCCTCCAGAACGTCGGCGTGGTCGACCGCCTGACCGACCTCTACCGGCACACGGGGACCGCCGTGATCGGCGCCACCTCGGCCATCGGCTCCGCCCTGGTCAACAACCACTCGATGGCGTTGACGAACCTGCTCGCGATTAGACAGCTCCCTCACGCGGGCGACCATGAGTTCCTGGCGGCGCTGGTGGGCGGCGACCTGGGCCCGCGGCTCCTGCCGATCGGGTCGCTGGCGGGCCTGCTCTGGCTGGCTGTGCTGGGAAACCTCGCGGTCGAGGTTCCGCTCAAGCGGTTCGTGGTCATCGGCGCCGCCGTGACTGTCCCGAGCCTGGCGGTCTCGCTCGGCGTGCTCGAGCTGCTTTCGCTGTAGCGGCCGCGACGGGCGCGCTAGAAGTGCCCGGCCGCCTGTCTCTTCTTCTTGAACTCGGCGTGCGCCTTGGTGGCCTTCTTCAGGAAGCGGCGAGCCTCCGGCGTGTCCCAGTACTTGATCGAGGTCTTGGTCAGGGACATCGCCGCCCGCGGGGCCTTCTTCAGGTTCTTCGACTCCGCGTTGGCCAACGTCTCGCGCGCCGCGCGCTTCCTGTCCTTGAGCAGGACCTTTGGGGCGTCGTCCCAGTTCCCCAGGCCGCGGATCTCCTTGAGCGCGTCGTCATAGGCCGTGGTGTTCATCTCACGCTCGGCGCGAGCGAGGATGGCGCGCTTCTGGGCGTCGGTCTGGCCGCTCGACCCGCCGCAGGCAGAGAGCCCCAGCGCTAGGCCGACCACGAGGATCAGTGAGGAACCACGGCGCACAGCCGCGGCATCTTATGCGCCGTCCTAGCGGAAGACGCCCGTGTGGCCCAGCGAGTAGCGGCCGGGCTGCGGGTAGACGCACAGTCCGTGCGGGCCCTGGCCCACCTTGATCCGGGCGAGCAGCCGGCCGTCGCGGGTGCTGATGGCGTAGACCTCGCCGCTGTAGCGGCCGGAGAGCCAGAGCACCTTGCCGTCGGCGGAGACGCCGCCCATGTCGGGGCTGCCGCCGCCGGCCAGGTGCCACATCTTGACGACCCGGCGCGTGGCGAACGAGACGAGGGAGATGGAGCCCTCGCCCCGGTTCGACACATACAGGTAGCGGGAGTCCCGGCTCGCGTAGAGGCCATGGGCGCCGCGCCCGGTGGGGATGAAGCCGAGCTTGCGGAACCTGAGCGCGTCCACAAGCCAGACGCCTCCCGAGGCCATGTCCGCGACGTAGAAGATGCGGCCGTCCGGCGACAGCTTCACGTCCTGGGGCATCGCGCCGGGGCGCAGGGTCAGGGTCTCGAGCACGCGCTCGCGGTCG
>JBJMLJ010000081.1:0-2195 GCA_045805365.1 Thermoleophilaceae bacterium | reverse complement strand
TCGCCGCGATGGCGAGGAAGATCATCCAGGGGAGCGAGCTGTAGGCCGGCTCCCACTCCTGTGTCGCCAGGTGGATGGCGGGGTTGCGGAAGCTGGCGACGTAGGACCAGATGGCCGGCCCGAGCGGGGTGGCGAACGTCGCGGCGAACGACGCCGCCCCGACCAGGCCGAGGATGGCGATGGTCCGCCGTTCGACGCTGCCGGGCAGGCCGCGGACGCGGTCGACGGCGAGCCCCGTCCCAACGAGCGCGATCAATCCCAGGCCGGCGAGGAAGCCGGCGTGCAGATTCGCCCAGAGGGCGAACAGGACGGGCACCGCCAGCAGGATCCGTTTGGACCGCCCCGGCGAGTACGCCCGCAGGAGGCACACCGTCAGCAGCGTGAAGGCGAGCAGCGTGAAGCCGGCCGCGCGCGGGTGGATGATGGCCAGGGAGCCGGTGAAGTAGACGGCGCTGCCGGCCACCAGGGCCGCCAACGACTTCTTTCGGACCTGCCAGAGAAGCAGGAGCAGCGGCAGCGCGAGCAGGATCGCGTAGAGGAGGCTCAGGCCGGTCAGGCCCGCCGCGCGCGTGACCCGGAAGACGATCAGCTCCGCGAGCCACTGCTGGTTGCTCCACGGGTGCCCCTGCGCGATCGTCGGGAACGGGTCGTGCCAGGCATACCCGTGCTGGCTCACGTACTTGCCGGTCGCCAGCAGCAGGTAGACGTCGCCGCTCACGGTCCTGTCCGCGACTAGCGCCAGCCCGCATACGAGCAGGCTGAGGAGGGCGACCAGGGCGACCCTGGCCCGCGACCCGCTCGGCTCGAGCCGCACGTCCGCGACGGTGTCCACGCGCGGAGCCTCGCATGAAATCGGCGCCGATTGGGGCGGGCGGCGATAACGTCCTCGCTCGATGCGGTCGGGCAGGGGACCCCGGGGCACCGCCGGCGTGGTGGCTGCACTCGCGCTGCTGCTGGTTGCTGCGGCGTCCGCGCACGCCGCGACGCCCACCCAGACGCCGCCGGTGACCGTGGTGCCGTCGGACGGGTTGCCGCCGCAGGTCGTCGACAACCGCTCGAACAACAACGTGCACGTCATCCGGCATGCCGGCCGGATCTACATGGTGTTCCGCACCGCCAGATGGCACATCGCGAGCGAGGACGCGAAGCTCTACGTCGTCAGCTCGAGCGACCAGCGCCACTGGCGCTTCGAGGGTGAGTTCCACTACGGGCGCGACCTGAGGGAGGCGCGGCTCATGTCGTGGCAGGGGCGGCTGTACCTCTACTTCGCGCTGCTCGGCGCCAACCCGGCGCAGTTCGAGCCGGGCGGCACGATGGCCACCCGCCAGATCGCGCCCGGACAATGGACGGCGCCGCGGCGCATCCTCCAAGACGACTTCGTCCCCTGGGCGGTGAAGGTCCACGACGGCGTGCCCTACATGCTCGGCTACACGGGCGGCGGCGGCACGTTCACCCCCAACCCGCCCGACAAGAAGGTGTTCTGGCTGAAGACCGGCGACGCCTTCGACTGGCAGCCCGTGAACCCGGCGCGGCCGGTGGTCTACCAGGGTCAGTGCGGCGAGACCGACTTCGCCTTCCTCCACGACGGCCGCCTGCTGACCGCCTGCCAGACGGAGAACGACGACAAGCTCGGCTGGGGCGCCAAGGTCTGTACGGCGCCGGCGTCGGACACCTCCGACTGGACCTGCCGCGGCGACCCGCGCCGGCTCGACTCGCCGTTCGTGTTCGAGGACCGGACGGGCACCTACGTGATCGCCAGGCGGCAGCCGGCGTTCAACGGCAACTACGACCTCGGGCTGCCGCTGCCCGACCGGAACAGCAAGTTCGCCGTGTATGACGCCTCCTACGCCGGCACGCCCAAGCGCTGCGCGCTGTGGAGGATCGATCCCGGGAAGAGGACGTTCGACCCGGTCGTCGACATCCCCGGCCGGGGGGACACCTGCTACCCGGCGGTGATCCCCGAAGGCCGCGGCCGCTACCTGGTCTACAACTACACCTCGCCCCTGAACGGGCCCGACGAGCCGTGGGGCACCGCGCTGCTCCACGGCCCCACGCTCATCTACCGGACGACGCTCTCGTTCCCGTAGGCTGGGCGCCGTGAAGGGGGACCGCTCCATAGCGGTGGTCGGCGCGGGCTTCGGCGGCGTCGGGGCAGCGGTGATGCTCCGTCGCGCGGGCTACACGAACATGACCGT
>JBJMLJ010000080.1:0-7984 GCA_045805365.1 Thermoleophilaceae bacterium | reverse complement strand
GGGCTCCGCGGCTGCCGTCGCGAGCCTCGTCCTCCGCCGCAGGACGAGCCGGCTCCGCGGGGCCTACGCCGTGCTTGCCTGGGCTCTCCTCTTCCTGGGAGCGCTCCTCTCATTCCATCTCGTCCCCGGCATGCTGGGGATCCTGAGCCGCGGGACGGTGCTGGCGGCCGCCTTCGTCGGCGTGGTTGCAGCCCTTCGGATCCGCCCGGCCGAGGCCGAGGGCGAGGGCGAGGGCGAGGGGGTTGGGCCATACCCCGAGCCGTCGTGGCCGGAGGGAAAGGCAAGTCGTTGGCTCGCCTGGGGAGCGGTCGCCGTCGTGGCGATCGATGTGCTGGGCACGTTCGAGCAGCTGGCTACCCAAGCACCCAGCCACGTCGACGCGCTGACCTTCGGCCTGCCGGGCGTCGCGCACTGGCTCCGGGAAGGCTCGATCTGGGATACCGGCTCCTTCCTGCGCCTGTTCCAGGTCCGGACCTACCCGAACAGCGGCGACCTGCTCACGCTTGCGTCGATACTGCCCTGGCGCAACGACGCCTTCGTTCGCTTTCCCGAGCCGGCGCTCGTGGCGATGACCGGGGTAGGCGTCTATGCCATCGGGCGCGAGCTCCGGGCGCCGTTCGGGTCGGCCGCGCTGCTCGCCGCCTTGTTGCTGTCGATCAAGACGTTGGCGCTGCCCGCGCTCGTCGACCTCAAGCCGGACGTCTTCATGTACGCGACGTTCGCCGCCGGCTGCGCGTTCCTGCTCCGTCACACGCGGACTCGCACCCGGGGAGACCTGCTGCTCGCCGGACTCGGACTCGGTCTGGCCTTCGGCTCGCGCTGGTACGGCATCTCGTCGGTGATCGTCGTGCTCGCGGTATGGGCTGGGGGGCTGCTCCTCGAGAAGCGAGCGCTCCGCGTGCTGGTCCGGGACGCCGCGCTCCTGGGCGGCACGGTGCTGGCCGTCGGCGGCGTTTGGCTGGTCAGGAACCTGGCCCTTACCGGCAACCCCGTGTACCCGATCAAGGTGGCGCCGCTCGGGGTCACGATCTTCGACGCCCCTCGGGACATCATCACGGAGAAGCTTGGCTTCAGCATCGCGGACCGCCTCGACCAGCCGAGCGTCTGGCGCCACTACATCCTGCCCGACTACTCGCACGTGATCGGCTTCCCCGGCCTGGTGCTCCTGGCCGGCGTCGTCTTCGTGCTCGCCATCGCGGTCATCCGCCGGCGGTCGGCGGAGTCGCTTGGCCGCCCGGCGGCGGTGGCCGTGGCCGCCGTGTTGCTCGCGTGCGCGTACGCGATCACCCCCGCCGGCTCCCAGGGCTTCGCGGCCGCGCCGCTCAGGGGCTTCGTCGGCGCAAACTCGCGCTGGCTGGTCCCGGCAATGCTGCTGGCAGCCCCCGCGGCTGCCTGGTCTCTGGGGAGGCTCGGGCGGGCACGAGTGGGTGCGCAGCTCGTGGTGGCGGTAGCCGTCCTCGCCGGCGTGCGCCAGACGTTCTCGGTATCTCCCGCTCGCCTCGTCCTGACGGCGCTGGTCCTGGGAGCCGCCGCCGGGGCTTGGCTGCTACTGCGCTGGCGCCCGTGGTCGGCCGACGGCTCGCGGCGCGCTCTCGTCGCCGCCCTTGCCGCGATCGGTGTGCTCGGCGTGGTCGGCGCAGGGCAGGCCCAGCAGCATCGCTACAACGATCGCCGGTTCGTCGGCCGAAGCGAGGTGGTCGACTGGATGCTCGTGCACGCGCCCGGGGGGCACAACGTAGGAATCGCGGGCGGCTGGTCCGGCGGCGCCTTCGTCCCGACCTATGCGATGTTCGGGCCGCGCCTGCGCAACGACGTCACCTACCTCGGCCCTGTTCGCCGCGGTCAGGTCGGCCAGTACCGCTCCTCGCGGAGCTTCCGCGGAGCGATCCAGCGTGACCACGTCGATCTGGTCGTCGTCGGAAGGGTCGGCACGCCGAACCTCGACCATCCGGCTCCACTCCCGATCGCGCGGAACCCCCGCTTCGCGCGGTGGGCCGAGGCCGACGGCTTCCGTCAGGTCGCCCAGGACGGGAACTTCGTCCTTCTCGCGCGCGACAGGCTCAGCGCGCGCGGGTGAGAACGAAGCAGAGCTGGCTGCCCGCGCCTTCGACGCGCTCGATGTCCATCCCGCCGTCGCCCGCCGCACGCGCCAGGTCGTCCATACGGACTGGCGAGCCGAGCCAAGCGGGGTGAGCCTGGCCGCGGGGCCCTCGCCCGACCAGTGCCTTCAACCGGATCCGCAGTCCCTCCCGGCCGCGCCTGCGGCGGTGGAGGGCACCGAAGTCGTTCGACACCTGGAACGCGGCCCAGCCGCCGGGGCGGAGCACCCGGCCGATCTCGCGGACGTAGCCGAGCGTGAGCTCGGCATCCGGCAGATGCTGGAAGACGACGTAGGAGACGCAGGCGTCGACGCTCCGGTCTGGCACGGGTGACAGGCTCGTGCCGTCGCCGAGCAACCAGCGCACGTTCGACAACTCGGGGCTCAGCTCTCGGGCGAGGTCGAGCATTCGCTCCGAGATGTCCAGGGCCGCGACCTCGGCCGCCCGAGCCGCGATTGCCCGCGTCTGCCGCCCGGCGCCACAGCCGATCTCGAGCACCGTGTCCTTTGGCTCTATCGCGGCGCCAAGCAAGTCGAGCATCCGGTCGAGGGTCTCCTCACCGTGCTCGAAGAAGCGCTCGGCGTCCGGACGCCGGTAATCCAGCGTGTTGTCGATGAAGTAGAGCGGCTGCTCCTGGGCGCGCTCCTCCCAGAAGCCGCGCATCAGCTTTTCCCCCACGAGGCCTACGATACCGTCACGCGGGGTGGCCAGCGTCAGCGTGATCGTTCCGGCACGGGACTCGGCCGCGACGCTGGGCCGGACACTGGAGGCGCTGGCGGCACAGGACTTCGCGGAGCCCTTCGAGGTTCTGGTGGTCGACGACGGCTCGACGGACGGCACGCCCGACCTCGTCGCGGAAGCACCGGGTCCGGTCAGGTTGCTCCGTCAGGACAGGCTGGGTCCCGCGGAGGCGCGGAATCGAGGTGCCGCCGAGGCCGGCGCCGCCCTGCTTGCGTTCACGGACGCGGACTGCTTCCCGGAGCCCGGATGGCTGTCCGCCGGCGCGCGCACCGCCGCTGAGGCCGACCTCGTCCAGGGCAAGGTGCTGCCCGAGGCCGGGGTGCCCATAGGCCCGTTCGACCGAACGCTCTGGGTCGTCGACCACTTCGGCTTGTTCGAGACGGCCAACCTGTTCGTGCGCAGGAGTCTCTTCGAGCAGCTGGGCGGCTTCGTCGAGTGGCTCGACCCGATCGTGGGCAAGGCGATGGCCGAGGACGTCTGGTTCGGCTGGCGTGCCCGTCGCGCCGGGGCCTCGTACGCCTTCTCCCCGGAGGCCCTGGTGCGGCACGCGGTCTTCCCCAGGGGAGGCCGGGACTACGTCGACGAGCATCGCCGGCGCGTGCACTTCCCCGAGATGGTCGCCCTCATGCCGGAGTTGCGTGACACGTTCCTGTTCCGCCGCTGGTTCCTGAGCCGGCGGAGCGCCCTGCTGGACCTGGGCCTGGCGGGGGCCCTCGTTGCCGCCCTGAGCCGCTCGCGGTTGCCTCTGCTGGCGCTGCTTCCGTACGCTCGCACGCTCTACGGTCACGCCGGCAGGGCGGGCCCCTCGGCGAGGCCGCGGCTGGCGGCGATCGACGCGACGGCGGACGCGGTCAGCTTTGCCGCCCTGGTTCGCGGCTCCGTCCGGGCCCGCTCGATCGTGCTCTGAGCGCGGCCCGGGCGCGGTTGCATCCGTCGGTTGAGTCGTTATCCTGTCGCCTTCGACATAGCCGTACGCATCCAGAGGGGTGGAGGGAAATGGCCCTGTGAAACCCCGGCAACCATCTCGGCGCAACATCGGCGAGAAAGGTGCCAAGTCCATCAGACCCTGAGGGTCTGGAAGATGTGACGAAGCGCTTTCACCGGAGCCTCCGTCACAGCGGCGGAGGTTCTCAACCGAAGGAGGCCAAGTGCCTGCGGAAGCGCTTCAGTGCAAGGAATGTCGGAGCACCTACGAGTTGGAGGCGCGCTACGTCTGCGACGAGTGCTTCGGTCCGCTCGAGGTCGTCTACGACTTCTCCGAGCTCGACCGCGACAGCACCCGGCGTCGCATCCAGGCGGGACCGGCGAACATCTGGCGGTACGCCGACTTCCTGCCGTTCGAGTCGTCCCCCTCGACGGTCCTCGCGGCCGGCATCACCCCGCTGGTTCGGGCGGACCGGCTGGCCGAGGAGCTCGGGGTCCGCGAGGTCTGGGTGAAGAACGACGCGGCCAACCCGACCCACTCGTTCAAGGACCGGGTCGTGACGGTGGCGCTGGCCAAGGCGCGCGAGCTGGGCTACGAGGTGGTGGCCTGCGCCTCGACGGGGAACCTCGCGAACGCCGTCGCAGCGCATGCCGCCGCGGCCGGCCTCGAGTCGTACGTGTTCGTGCCCGCCGATCTGGAGGAGCAGAAGATCCTGGGCACCGGCGTCTACGGCGCGAACGTCGTGGCGGTTCGCGGGACCTACGACGATGTCAACCGACTCTGCACGGAGCTCTCCGGCGACCGCGACTGGGCCTTCGTCAACGTCAACGTCCGCCCCTACTACGCCGAGGGATCGAAGACGATCGGCTACGAGATCGCGGAGCAGCTCGGGTTCGAGCTGCCCGACCGCATCGTGGCGCCGATCGCGTCGGGTTCGCTCTTCACGAAGATCGCCCGCGGTATGCAGGAGTGGCTCGACCTGGGGCTCCTGAGCGGCTCGCTGCCGGCCTTCAGCGGAGCCCAGGCGGCTGGCTGCGCCCCGGTGGCCGACGCGTTCGAGGCCGGCTGGGACATCTGCAAGCCCGTGCGACCGGACACGATCGCCAAGTCGCTGGCGATCGGGAATCCCGCCGACGGCCCGTATGCCCTCGAGCTGGCGCGTTCCTCCGGTGGAGGGATCGACTCGGTGTCCGACCAGGAGATCCGAGACGGGATCCGGCTGCTGGCCGAGACCGCAGGCATCTTCACCGAGACGGCGGGCGGCGTGACAACGGCGGTGCTGCGAAAGCTCGCCCAGCGGGGCGACCTCGATCCTGGCGAGCGAATCGTCCTGGTGATCACAGGCGACGGGCTGAAGACGCTCGACGCGGTCCGGGGCAGCTTCGCGGTGCACGAGATCGATCCGTCAACGGAGGACTTCGAGCGCCACGTGCCGGAGCGGTCGGCCGCACCGTCGCCCGTCTAATATTCCGCTCCCGCATGAGTGTCATCGTCAAGATCCCCACACAGCTTCGGAGCGTCACCGGCGGCGAGGCCGAGGCCAGGGTGGACGAAGCGACGACGGTCGGCGACGTCCTCGACGGCCTCTACGACCGCTTCGACGGGTTGCGGGACCGCATCGCCGAGGACGGCGACCTGCGGCGCTTCGTGAACGTCTACGTCGGAGGCGAGGACATCCGCTTCCTCGACGGCCTCGATACCTCGGTCGAGGACGGCGACGAGGTCACGATCCTTCCGGCCGTGGCCGGCGGCTAGCGCCGAAACAGCCGGCTCAAGGGCGACCGTCGGTCGCTCGGCATGCGGTCCACGTCGCGCTTGGCGAGCTCGCTGCTGACGAACTGCTCGAGCAGCTCGTCCGGCCCGACTCGCACGAAGACCCGTTCCTCGAAGCTGAAGTCGGCCTCCCACCAGAGCGTCGTGACGCGCTCCTCTTCGCTGAGGAGATCGCGGAACCCGGCCGGGAAGTGCAGCTCGGGCCGCGAGTGCAGCGTGTGGTCCTTGAGCATGAACTCGATTCGCCCCGCCTCCTGATCGGCGTCGATCAGCCAACGATGATGCTCCCACCCGACCAGCGAGCCGCGGAAGCCGTAGCAGAGCTCTTCGAGCATCGAGGGCGATTCGATGTAGCCCGCCTTGCCGATCCGAGCCATCTCGCTGCACACCCAGATCGGGTCACGGATGTCCTCGAGGGTGTGCGAGCAGATGACGAAGTCGATCTCGTCGTCGGCGAAGGGGTAGGGCTCGCGATCGCAGATATCGCGCTGGATCCAGGTGTCCGCGCCGAAGCGGAGCGGGCTACGGTCGCCCTGCTCGATCCACCCCTCGCGCTCGTACAGCCCGCGCGTGTCGAAGGGCATGATGTCCATCACCCAGTCCGCCCGGTTGAAGGGGTCCGCCCAGCCCCCGATGTCGAGCACGACGTCGGTCGGTGAGAGACGCTCGGCAAGCCGCCGCCTGGCCTGCTCCAGCATCAGGGCTGAAGGCTGCCCCGGCTCACCCGCGCGCCGCGACGACGTAGAGCGTGGCGCAGCCGAAGCGGCGGACGCTCGACAAGATCGGTCTCAGCTGCGGGCGGAGGTCGGCGTGGTGCCGGCAATCGGAGAGGACGAACGATGCGCGGCTCTCACGCACGAGCTCGCGCGCCTGGGTGCCGGCCAGACGTCCCGAGAACAGCGCCTCGGCCCGCGCGAGACGGGGGCCGTAGTCGGGCGTCCACGAGTAGTGGCCGAGCCAGGTGTTCCTGTTGGCGAAGGCGGGCACGGCCAGCCCCAGGCGTTCCGGCGCCAGCACGGCGCCGGGACGGGGCGAATGCTCGAGGTAGTCGAGGGCGTCGCTCTCTCCGTAGGCGAAGAAGTGGTCGGGCTTCGAGTCACGGAGCTCGCGAACCGCCCAGGCCATCCCGGGAAGGGTGAGGAGGGCGATGAGCGCCACGCCGAGAGCGGGTGACAGGCGAAGCCTTCTCCAGCCCCTCACGCCCAGGATCGCCAACGGCAGGCTGACGCCGGCGAGCGCGTGGTAGAACCACGACTCCTGGAGCCCGAAGTAGACGACGATCGCGGCCACCGGCCATAGCCGCAGCAGACGCTCTTGGACGTCCGCCGTGGATCCGGGTGCTCCGGGGAGCGCAAGCAGGAGCGGCGCGAGGCCGAGCACGAGCCACAAGCCCAGGTGGGAGTAGTGGCCCGGATGCGAGGCGGCCGCCCACGACGTATGGGTGTGGGACAGCGCGAACATGTAGAGCACCGGAGCTGTCGTCGCCGCGACCGGCGCGGCGAGGATCAGGTTGCGCCGGTCGAGGCGATCCCAGGCGACGAGGCCGCCGACGATCACGAGCAGGGTCGTTCCCTGCCAGGGGTGAAGCCAGGCGGCGAGCAGGCCCGCGGCGGAGGTCCAGGCCAGGTACCAGCCCGTCGACCGGCCGGGGGCTCTCTTGGTTGTATCCAGCAGCCGCTCGACGCCGAGCAGGAAGAGCGGCATGAGCGCGACCGAGATCGCGCCCGGCGACGCCCCGCCCCAGGTGTAGCCCGCGGGGAACATCTCCAGCCCCATGACCTTGGTGCCGAACTGGAGGCTGTGGCTGCCCAACCCGGGCAGGTTCACGAGCGCCGTCGCCGGAGTGAAGAAGAAGAGCGAGAGGACGAGCGTGGCGGCGCGCGCCGCGGCGCCCTCGACGAGCCGCCGCACGTAGGCGGCGAAGCCGGCAAAGAGGAGGACGAGCACGAACGGCTTCCAGACGAGATTGGCGAACTGGAGGCTCGCACCGAGCTTCCAGATCAACCCGGAGATCAGGAACACCGGGTGCAGGAAGATGTGCTTGTCCTGGACGACGTCGAAGCGGTTCGCGATCAGGACGTGGTCGCCGGCGTCGCGAATCCAGGCGAGGTACTGCATGTGGTCGCCGACCTGGAGCCCGGCCGAGCCGTCGAATACCCCGTGCCCGCGGTAGAGCGAGAGACCGCCCCCCTTCACGGTGAGGAAGAGGATCGCGAACGGGAGAACGGACCAGAGCGCGAGTGCGATGAAGATCGCGGCCTCCGCGCCCAGCCGCGCGCGTACCGCGTCCCCGGCCCGCGTGAGGGCAGCCCGGCCGGGTGGTGCAGCTACCCTCGCGATCGCAGCCTCCCCGCCGCGAACATTGCGTTGCCCCTCCTGCACAGTGCGGCGAGAGGATAGACCGCCCTCCTCAGCGCGTCGAACCCCAACCGCAGCGCCAGCGAGC
>JBJMLJ010000079.1:0-3653 GCA_045805365.1 Thermoleophilaceae bacterium | reverse complement strand
GTGCGGCGGTTCTGTAAAGCGCTAGATGCGGGCCCGGAGCTTCGCGGCGGCGGCCTTCTTGCGGGCGCCGTTGTTGCGGTGGAGCGCCCCGGACTTGACCGCCTTGTCGATGCGCGAGATCAGCAGGCGATGCTCCTCATCGGCCTTGGCGGCGTCGCCGGCCTGCACCGCGTCCTCGAGGCGGCGGAACCAGGTCTTGACCTGGGAAGTGCGGCGCCGATTCTCGAGCCTTTCGCGCTCTGCCCGGCGTATCCGCTTTTCTTGTGAGGCGATGTTGGCCATGAATGAACCGAAGCCGCGCCCGGATGGAGCCGGCGCGGCCGCCGCTGAGTCTAGCGCTCCTGCGGCGCCGAGCCGGCCTCAGGGGAAGCGCCTCGCCCGCAGCACGGCCTTCTTCTCGGTCGCAACGGGATTGTCGCGCGTGGTCGGCCTGGTGCGGGAGGTCGTCGCCGCCAACTACTTCGGCGTCAGCGGCGCGATGTCGGCGTTCACGATCGCCTTCCAGGTGCCGAACCTGATGCGGGCCCTGTTCGCCGACTCCGCGCTCCAGGGCGCCTTCGTGCCCGTCTTCACCGAGCTGCTCGAGAAGGGGGAGCGCAAGGAGGCGTTCCGGGTCGCGTCGAGCCTGTTCCTGCTGATCCTGATGGTTCTCGGCTCGCTCACCGTGCTGTTCATCCTCTTCGCCCATCAGATCATGTGGCTGTTCGCGCCGGGCTTCCGCGACGACCCGCATCTGCTCGACCTGACGGTGAACCTCTCGCGGCTCCTGTTCCCGATCGTGCTGATGCTGGCGCTGACCGGAGTGGTCGTCGGAATGCTCAACTCGTTCGACCACTTCAGCGTCCCGGCGCTCGCCCCCGCGGTCTGGAACGGGATCATCGTGGCGGCGCTCGTCGGCCTGGTCCCGGTGCTGCCGGAGGGCAAGAAGATCTACGCCTACGCGATCGGGGTGCTCGTTGGGACGGTGGTGCAGTTCCTGCTGCCCCTGCCCTGGTTACGCGGCCGCGGCGGCCGCTTCACGCTCACCCTTGTCTGGAACGAGCGCGTGAAGCGCGTGCTCAAGCTGATGCTGCCGGTCACGATCGCGCTCGGCTTGATCAACCTGAGCATGCTGATCAACTCCCTGTTCGGCACGCTGGTCAGCGACCAGGTGCCGGCCGCGATCGACAAGGCGTTCCGCATCTACCAGCTGCCCCAGGGCCTCTTCTCGATCGCGATCGCGACGATCCTCTTCCCGACTCTGTCGCGCTTCGCGGCCCGCGGCGCGTTCGACGACCTGCGCCGCACGATGGCCAACGGGATCCGGCAGGTCATGCTGCTGCTGATCCCGAGCGCGGTGGTCATGGCGGTGCTCGCCCACCCGATCACGCGGCTCGTGTACCAGCGCGGGGTCTTCGGCGCGCACGCCACCGAGCTGGTCTCGACGGCGATGGTCTGGTGGTCGATCTCGCTGCCTTTCCAGGGGGTGAGCCTGCTCTTCTCGCGCACCTTCTTCAGCCTCCAGCGTCCCTGGGAGACCACCCTCCTCTGCCTCGCAAACCTCGTCGTGAACGCGGTCGTGGCAGCCGTCCTGCACGGCCCCTTCGGCATCGCCGGCATCGTCATCGGGACGGTCGCCGGGACGATCGTCATGTGCGTATCCCAGGGCTGGATCCTGCGCGGCAAGCTGCACGGCATTGAGGGCCGCGCGATGGTCTGGTCGGGCGCGCGGATGCTGATCGCCGCCGCTCTGCTGGCGGGGGTCTGCTACGGCGTCTGGTACGGGCTGGATCGCGCCTTTGGGCGCGAGATCCTCGCCCAGATCCTCTCGGTCGGCGCGGCGATCGTCGCGGGGGGCGCGGTCTACGTCGCCGCCGTGTGGGCGATGGGCGTGCAGGAGATCCGCCAGATCCGCACCTTGCTGCCCGGCCGCGGCTGATTAACTCGAAGCGGCCATGGCAGCTCCCGCCGCCAACATCCGCAACTTCTCGATCATCGCCCACATCGACCATGGGAAGTCGACGCTGGCCGATCGCATTCTCGAGCTCACGGGGGCCGTGGATCCGCGGGACCACCGGCCACAGCTGCTCGACTCGATGGACCTCGAGCGCGAGCGCGGGATCACTATCAAGGCCCAGGCCGTGCGGGTGGAGTACACGGCCCGCGACGGCAAGCTCTACCGGCTGCACCTGATCGACACGCCGGGCCACGTCGACTTCACCTACGAGGTGTCGCGCTCCCTCGCCGCCTGCGACGGGGCGCTGCTCCTGGTCGACGCCTCCCAGGGCGTGGAGGCGCAGACGGTCGCCAACACCTACCTGGCGGTGGAGTCCGGGCTCGAGCTGATCCCGGCCCTCAACAAGATCGACCTCCCGGGCGCCGAGCCGGAGCGCGTGGCGGGGGAGATCGGCGAGCTCCTCGGCGAGGACCCCGAGGGCGTCCTGCGTCTCTCGGCAAAGACGGGCGAGGGGGTGGAGGAGCTGCTCGAGGCCATCGTGTCGCGGATCCCAGCGCCCGAGGGCGACGCCGACGCGCCGGCTCGGGCGCTCATCTTCGACTCCGAGTTCGACCAGTACCGGGGCGTGATCGCCTACGTCCGCGTCGTCGACGGCGACCTGCGCAAGGGCGAGGCGATCCTCGCCATGCAGGCCGGCACCGAGGCCGACATCGACGACATCGGCTTCTTCGGCCCGCAGATGAGCCCGGTCGACGGACTGCGCGCGGGCGAGGTCGGCTACGTGATCACCGGGATCAAGGACGTCTCGCAGCTGCGGGTCGGCGACACGCTGACCACGCGCGCGCGCCCGGCCTCGGAGCCCTTGCCGGGCTACCGCGAGGTCAAGCCGATGGTCTTCTGCGGCCTGTTCCCGGTCGACACCGACCAGTTCTCCGACCTGCGCGACGCGCTCGAGAAGCTGGCGCTGAACGACGCCGCGCTTTCATACGAGCCCGAGACGAGCCAGGCGCTCGGCTTCGGCTTCCGCTGCGGCTTCCTCGGCCTGCTGCACATGGACATCGTCCGCGAGCGGCTCGAGCGCGAGTACGACCTCGAGCTGCTGGCGACGACGCCGAACGTCGAGTACGAGGTGACGCTCACCGACGGTCAGGTCGTGACCGTCCACTCGCCCAGCGAGATGCCCGAGCGCTCGCGGATCGAGGAGATCCACGAGCCCTACATCCGCGCGACGATCCTCTGCCCCAAGGAGCACGTCGGAGCCGTCATGGAGCTCTGCCAGGAGCGACGCGGCACCCACGTCGACATGAGCTTCCTCTCGGAGCAGCGCGTCCAGCTGCGCTACGACCTGCCGCTCGCCGAGATCGTGCTCGACTTCTTCGACCAGCTGAAGTCGCGCACGAAGGGCTACGCCTCGCTCGACTACGAGGTGCTGGGCATGCGCCCGGGCGACCTCGTCCGCCTCGACATCCTCCTGGCCGGCGACAAGGTGGACGCGCTCTCGATGGTCGTCCACAAGGACAAGGCCTATCCGGCCGGGCGAGCCCTGACCGAGCGGCTGCGCGCGCAGATCCCCCGCCAGCAGTTCGAGGTCGTGATCCAGGCGGCGATCGGCGCGAAGATCATCGCGCGCGAATCCGTCAAGCCGATCCGCAAGGACGTGATCGCCAAGTGCTACGGCGGCGACGTCACCCGCAAGCGCAAGCTGCTCGAGAGGCAG
>JBJMLJ010000078.1:0-3632 GCA_045805365.1 Thermoleophilaceae bacterium | reverse complement strand
CGACGACCGCGGCGGCATAGCCGGCCAGGACTTCGACGAACGCTTCGCCTCGGCCAGCCTGAGCAAGGCGATGATCCTGGTCGCCTACCTGTACCGCGCCGCGCGCAGCCACCAGAAGCTCACGCCCGCGGAGATCGCCTGGCTCGCGGAGATGATCCGCGTCTCCGACAACTTCTCCACGTCCGCGCTCTTCAAGCGTCTCGGCCCGGAGCCGATCCGGCAGGTGGCGAAGCGGGCGGGAATGCGCTCGTTCTCGATCGGGAACGACTGGGCGGGGGCCCGCGTCACGGCGGCCGACCAGGCCCGCTTCTTCCTCGCCATCGACAGGTTGTTGCCTGCGAGCCAGCGGAGCTTCGCCCGCTACCTGCTGGAGCACGTCGCCTCGTTCCACTCCTGGGGCATCCCGGAGGCGGCCCGCCCGCTCGGCTGGCGCGTCTACTTCAAGGGCGGCTGGCGACCCGACGCGCACGGCGAGCTGATCCACCAGGCCGCACTGCTCGAGCGGGGCGCGCGACGCATCGCGATCGCGGTCCTGACAAGCGCCGGGCCCTCGGAGCGGTACAGACAGGAGACGATCCGAGGGATCGCCAGGCGGCTCCTCGGCCTCAGCGAGTGAGCCGCTGGAGGACCGCTCGGCGCCCGGTCCCGGAGAGCTCGAACACCTGGATGTCGTTCTTGCCTCGGCGAAAGGCGGCGGGCGGCACCAGGGCAATGAAGAACTCCTGGCCGCCTCTGACGAGGGTCCGCCCCGTGGCGGCCACGCGGTCGTTGACCGCGACGGCGATCGCGCGGCTGTGGGGCCGGCCGCCGTGGACCGCGCCGTCGATGTCCGCCGGCAGCAGCAGGGCGTGCGGATCGACCGATTCGAAGCGAGCGGGGGCGTCGACCACGGCCGTGACTCCGCTTGCCCGCACGGCATGGAGCGCCGCCACGCGGCGACCGAGCAGCCAGCGCTGGGGTCCGAGGCCGTAGATGCTGCGACGACCGCTCCCGAACCGGGCGAGCTTTCGGCGCAGCGCGGCCCGCCGGCCCCGCTCGAGCCGGCGACGCGAGACGGTGACGCGCCTGCCCCCCTTCGCGCTGTAGATCGTCAGCGAGCGCGGCCGGCCCCCGCTGCCGGCCGGGTGGCCGTCGGTCTTCCAGGGGATGTGGATCCCGAGGGCGGCGGCGACGGTGGGAAGGATGTCGTTCGTCTGCAAGGGGGTGTCGACGATCCGGCCTCGCCGCTGACCCGGCGCCTTGACGAAGAACGGGACGAAGGCGATCTCCTCGGCGTTGGCTTCACGGACGGCCCGCTGCTCGACGCCCGGCTTGAAGGCGGCCCCGTGATCCGCCGTAACGACCAGAAGAGCACGGTCGTAGAGGCCGATTCGCCTCAGCCGCTCCAACGTGCGCCCGAGCATGAGATCAGTCAGGGCAAGTTGGGCCAAGTGGCGCTGCTGGTCGATGGTCGCGGCGACGGGATCCCGCGGAAGGGCGCCATAGACGCTCTCGGTGTAGCGGCGGGTGCCCCCGTAGGCCTGACCGGTGGGTAGGAGATTGAAGGGCCGGTGTGGGAGGTCGACGTGCAGGTAGTTGAGCGTCCTTCCCCGACTGGGGCGGAGGGCGCTGAGAAACACCTGGAAGCGGCCGACCTTGCCGTTCTCGGCGTGGCGTTCAACGCTTCGATCCGAGCTCACCATCAAATACGCGGCGCTGCCGGGACCGTTCGGAGCCACCGCGCGCGCCAAGCGCCCGCGAACCCAGCTCGGGAAGACGCGGATGCTCGAGAAGACGCCGGAGAACATCGTCCGCATGCGTCGCTGCCGGTCATGGCGCAGCTGCACCGGGCAGGCGGCTTCTCCGCACAGGTGGGTCGCGAACTCGGTCACGTCGAGGTGGTAGCCGCGGCCCATGAGCGTGAACAGGCTGTCGGGATGCTCCGCGGCAACCTGCAGCTCGTTCCCCCGAACGGTGCGCCCGGTGAGCTCCGTGGGTACCGCGTTCTGGGTGTAGTCGCTGACGGTGGCCGTGTTCCGGTACCAGGTCGAGTCGCGGGCGAGATCCGCGAACGCCGGGTAGCGGGCGGCGTCGATGTTCTCGTCCGAGTCCATCAGCGACGCGACGGGCAGCTCGTCCAGCATCACCCACACCACCGGCGTGCTCGATGCCGAGACCGCGGGCGGCCGGTGCCCCTCGCCGCCGAAGGCGAGCGCCCTGATCGGAGAGAAGACCAGGAACATCGCGAGCACTACGAGCGGCGCGGGCGTGAGCACAGTCACCCAGGAGCGGACCAGTGCGAGCCGCCAGTAGGCGACCGCGGCCAACCCGCCCACCAGAAGCGAGACCGGAACAACGACGCTGCCCGCGGGCGCGCTGCCGCCGTGGTTGAACGCCTGCCAGATCATCAGCGCGATAAGGCCCCCGACGAACGCGAGGTGGAGCAGCCTGCGCGCGGGAATGCTCACCAGCCCGACGAGCCACTCGGCGAGCACGAGGACCAGCGGCGGCACGACGACGATGGCGAGCGCGAAGGCGATCACGTCGCCGGAGGTGACGCCCAGCGTGATCAGGAAATCGGCTCCGCTGGCCAGCGGCTGGAAGTACGGGCGGGCTATCGCCAGCGATGTGAGCGCCGCCAAGTGGAGTGCCGCCAGTGGCAGGCCAGGCTGGCGCCAGCGTTGCCTCCTCGCGGCGCCCACCTGCTTGCGCGAGTCCTCTGTCTGCGGCATCTCCCCCCAAGGGCCGGCAAAGGAGCCGGCGCGGCTTACCCTAAGGGCGCGACGGCCGCCTGCGCGCCGGTTTCTCAGCGTCGCGGAAAGTAGGAAGTCCTACTGTTTACTTTCTGCGGAGGCTTCGCTAGCGTCCCGCGCCATGGCTACGACCGACGCCGTCCGCAAGCCCGACCACGTCTCGAAGCGCAAGCACTTCATCTTCACGGAGGAGCACGACCAGCTCCGCGAGTCGATCGGCTCCTTCGTCGTAAAGGAGCTCGCGCCCCACTCACAGGAGTGGGAGGAGACGACCTTCCCCGACTGGGTCTTCCAGCGGATGGGCGAGCTCGGCTTCCTCGGCCTCTCCTATCCCGAGGAGTACGGCGGCCAGGGCGGCGACTACTACTGCAACCTCGTCCTCGCGGAAGAGATCACGAAGTCGAACTCGGGCGGCCTCGCGATGGGGATCGCCGTGCACACCGACATGGCCACGCCCCCGGTCTTCCTGTTCGGCACCGAGGAGCAGAAGCAGGACTACCTCGTACCGGCGATCAGGGGCGAGAAGATCTCCTGCCTCGGGATCACCGAGCCCGACGCCGGCTCCGACGTTGCCGGGATCAAGACGCGCGCCGTCCGCGACGGTGACGAGTACGTCATCAACGGCTCGAAGACCTACATCACCAACGGGCACCGGGCCGACTTCATCGTGCTGGTCACCAAGACCGACCCCGAGGCCGGCTACGACGGCTTCAGCCTCTTCCTGGTCGACATGGACCTGCCCGGCGTGATCCGCGAGAAGAAGCTCGAGAAGCTCGGCATGCACGCCTCCGACACGGCGCTGCTCGCCTTCCAGGACGTGCGCGTCCCGGCGGAAGCGCTGTTGGGCCAGGAGGGCAAGGGCTTCTACCACATCATGTGGGAGCTCCAGGGCGAGCGCCT
>JBJMLJ010000077.1:0-7595 GCA_045805365.1 Thermoleophilaceae bacterium | reverse complement strand
CCCATCTGCGGGGCGTACTGGCGGCAAGCCTGGATCGCCGACTGGAACGTCGACGAGCCGGGGTTCACACCGGCCGGGGGGCCGCCGCTCGGCGGCCCGCTCTTCGAGAGGTCGGGCAGCTTCACGCCGTGTGAGCTCATGCAGTCGCGGAACTTCTTGTACCGCGCCTGCTGGTCCGAGCTGATCTGAGGCCGCCCGTTCTGGCCGGCGCCGGCGGTCGCGGCCGGCGGGGCGCTGCTGGAGCCGCAGGCGGCGAGGCCCACGGCGGCGATCGCGAGAGTTGAGCCGAGGACCGCTGTGCGGAGCCGGCTGCTATGGGGCCAGTGCTTGATGTGCATGCCGCCGGACCGTATGGAGGCGGCTTGAGAGGCCTCTAAGAGTTCCGAATTCGGAGGTCGGGTCCTGTCACCAGCACAGGCCCGCCGGGCGGTCGCGGCCGCCTAGCCATCGACAGCAAAGCGGGCTTCGCCGGTGCGTTCGACGGGCGTGCCGAGCTCCTCGCACGCCCGCGCGAGGCGCGCCGCGATCCAGTCCGCGTCGGCGCCGCTAGCGATACGGGTGCGGCAGTGGTCGAGCGCGAGGCCGAGCAGCTCGAGCCGGGGCTCTCCGCGCGGCCGCCAGATGGCGATGACCCCGAGGTCGTTGCGCAGCTCTCCGTCGATCGCGTAGTCGTCGAGGGCGTCGCCGAGGTCGTAGAGGACGGGCCCGCGCTCGAGTAGCTCGATCCCGTGAAAGACGTGGGCCGAGTGGCCGGCCACCGCGTCCGCGCCGGCGTCCAGCAGCTCGGCGGCCCGGCGCCGCTGCCAGCGCTCGGGGCGCTCGGTCATGTTCGGCCCCCAGTGGGGGAAGGCGAGCACGAGGTCCGCGTCTTCCCGCAGCCGCTCGAGCTCGGCGCCCACCCAGTCCGGCAGGCCTCGTGCGAGCTCGGCGTGGGCGATGCCCGGCGACTCCTCGCCGGCCGCGAACTCCCGCGGGTGGTCCGAGAGGGCGAGCACGCCGAGCGTCGTGTCGGCGGCCCGCACCAGCGCGCCCCGCCGCGCCTCGCGCTCGTTCGAGCCGGCGCCGGCGGCGGCGATGCCCGCCTCGCGCACGTGCGCGAGCGTGTCCCCGAGGGCGTCGGGGCCGTAGTCGAGCGCGTGGTTGTTGGCCAGCCCGGCGACGCCGACGCCGATCGCGGCCAGCGCCTCGACGCCGGCGGGCGGCGAGCGGAAGAAGAACGGCTTGTCGGGAATCACGCCCGTCCGCGCGCCGCGCTCCGAGATGCAGCATTCGAGGTTGGCGACCAGCGTGTCGCAGGTCGCGCAGGCGTCGATGACCTCGTCGGACCACAGGCTCGCTCCGCGGCCTGGGGCGAGCCGCCGGGCCACCTCCCGGCCCAGCATCACGTCCCCGACCAGGCCGATTGCCGTCAGGTGACCGGCGTCAGGGGGCCGCAGCTCTCGAGGTCGCGAAGCATCCGCTTGGCCGCACCCTCCGGCCAGCGCCCGACATGCACCAGGCCCTCCACCAGGCGAACGGCCCTGGCGAGCGCGTCACGCGCCTGCTGGTCGCTCCATTCGCCCGGGCAGAACACGAGGGCGTCCGCCGCCTCCCGGATCTGCTCCTCCTCCTGCGGCAGGAGTCCCTTCGCGCCCATGCCCCGCAGCCTCCGCATCAGCCTCCCGTAGGCTTCCGCTCGTTCGGACGTCATGGCACCTGCACTATTGCCCGCTGGGACGCAGGTGACACCTCCCGCGCGCGCCCGGTGAAGGAACTCGCGCCGTCCACGCGAATCAATCGCCGTGACGCGCACCGGCACGACCGCCCTCACGGTCTCCGAGGAGATCCGCCAGCGCTTCGACGAGTTCTCGCGCTCCCAGAAGGACGTGGGCCAGTACATCGTCGACCACCTGGAGGAGGCGGCCTTCCACACGGCCGAGGAGCTGGCCCGCCGGGCGAACACCTCCTCGTCGACGGTGGTGCGCTTCGCGCAGGCGCTCGGCTTCGAGGGCTTCCCCGAGCTCCAGGCGGCGGCGCGCGACGAGTACCGCCGCGGCCGCGAGGGCAACGGCGGCGTCGAGACGCCCACCCAGCCGCTGTTCCCGATCGACCAGACCGAGTTCGAGGCGGCCCTCTCGGCGGATCACGCGAACGTCGAGGAGACGGCCCGGAAGGTCGACCGCGACGAGGTCGCGGCGGCCGCCGAGCTGGTCTCCGGCGCCGAGCGGATCGTCCTCTGCGGCACGGACCAGATGGCCTTCTTCGCCAGCTACCTGCGCCACCTCCTGATGCTGCTCGACCTCCGGGCGGAGGTGGTCGCCAGCCCGAGCCAGGAGGGCCTCGCCCGGCTGGGCCGCGTCGACGAGAAGACCGTGCTGATCGGCTTCTCTGCCGGCCGCCCGCATCCGCTGGTGGTCCGGGCGCTGAAGCTGGCCCGCAACCGGCGCGCCGCCACGATCGCGATCTCCGACGCGACCCTCTCCGAGATCGCCAAGGTCGCCGACCACAGGCTCTACTACTCGTCGAACAGCCCGGCCTACGTTCGCTCCCACACCGCGCTGCTCGGGCTCATCCAGGCGCTGGCCTACGCGATCTACGCGCTCGACGAGCCCGCCTACCAGGACCGCATCAAGGCGTTCCGGCTCAAGTAGCGCAAAGCGCGCCTGTACGACATTGGCGCGCGGACGCCGCGGGCTACCATCCCCGGTGATGAAGGACGTCGCGACTTTCCGCGTCAAGGCGGGACTCGCCGAGATGCTCAAGGGCGGGGTGATCATGGACGTGGTCACCGCCGAGCAGGCGAAGATCGCCGAGGAGGCCGGGGCCGCCGCCGTGATGGCGCTCGAGCGGGTGCCCGCCGACATCCGCTCCGCGGGCGGCGTGGCGCGCATGGCCGACCCGACCAAGATCGACGAGATCAAGGAGGCCGTGACCATCCCGGTCATGGCGAAGGCGAGGATCGGCCACTTCGCCGAGGCCCAGGTGCTCGAGGCGCTCGAGGTCGACTACATCGACGAGTCCGAGGTCCTCACGCCCGCCGACGAGGCCAACCACATCGACAAGTGGCCCTTCAAGGTCCCGTTCGTCTGCGGTGCGACAAACCTGGGCGAGGCGCTGCGGCGGATCGCCGAGGGGGCGGCAATGATCCGCTCCAAGGGCGAGGCCGGAACCGGCAACGTGGTCGAGGCCGTGCGCCACATCCGCCTGATCACGGGCGAGATCCGCCGCCTTGGGACGCTCGACGAGTCCGAGCTGCCGGGCGCCGCCAAGGAGCTGCAGTCGCCGCTCGACCTCGTCCGCGAGGTCGCCGAGCGCGGCCGGCTGCCGGTGGTGCTGTTCTGCGCCGGCGGCATCGCGACCCCCGCGGACGCGGCGCTCATGATGCAGCTCGGGGCCGAGGGCAACTTCGTCGGCTCCGGGATCTTCAAGTCTTCCGACCCGGAGCGCCGCGCCCGCGCGATCGTGGACGCGACGACCCACTTCGAGGACGCCGAGCGCGTGGCCGCCGCGTCGCGCGAGCTCGGCGAGGCCATGCCGGGCCTCGAGATCTCTTCGCTCGAGTCGTCCGGCGGGCTTCTTCAGCAACGCGGCTGGTGAGCGTGCCGACGATCGGGGTGCTCGCCATCCAGGGCGACTTCGAGGCGCACGCCAGGGTGCTCGAGCGCCTCGGCGCAGAGGCCCGCGCCGTCCGCAACCCCGACGACCTGCGAGGGTTGGACGGGTTGGTGATTCCGGGAGGCGAGTCCACCACGATGACGATCGGCATCGAGCGCGACGCGCTGGCCGAGCCGCTGCGCGAGCTGATCCGCGAGGGGACGCCGACCCTGGGAACATGCGCCGGCCTGATCATGCTGGACCGGGACCACCTCTCCCTGCTCGACGTGAGCGCGCGCCGCAACGCCTTCGGCCGTCAGGCGCAGAGCTTCGAGTCGGACCTCGAGGTGGACGGCTTCGGGTCCCTGCGGGGAGTGTTCATCCGCGCGCCCTGGATCGAGGAGCACGGGCCAGGCGTGGAGGTCCTCGCCGAGGTCGACGGCCATCCGGTCGCGGTCCGGCAGGGCGACGTGATGGCGGTGGCCTTCCATCCCGAGCTGGCGGATGACGACCGGCTGCATCGCTGGCTCGTCGAGCGCTCGAACGGGGGAGGCGAGCGATGAGGGATCCGCGGCTCGCGGCCCTGGCCAGCATCCTCGTCCGCTACTCGACCAGGGTGTCGAAGGGCGACGTGTGCGTCATCCAGTCGACGACCAGCGCCGAGCCGCTCGTCCAGGCCGTCTACGAGGAGGTGCTCCGCTCGGAGGGGCTGCCGATCATGCAGCTCTCGACCCAGGGCGCCGCCGCCTCGTTCTACGGGCTGGCGACGGACGATCAGCTCGACTGGATCCCGCCGACGGCCAAGTGGGCGGCGGAGAACGCCGACGTGCGGATCGCGATCATGGCCGACGTCAACACGCGCGAGCTTTCGCGCACGGACCCGAAGCGGCAGGCGCGCGCGCAGAAGGCGCGCAAGCCGCTGATGGAGACGTCGATGAAGCGGGCCGCGGCGGGCGACTACCGCTGGGCGTTGACGCTGTTCCCGACGCACGCCTACGCGAGCGAGGCCGGTATGTCGCTGCCCGACTACGAGGACTTCTACTACTCGGCCTGCCTGGCCACCGACAAGGATCCCGTGACCGCCTGGGAGCGCCAGTCCGACGAGGTCAAGCGGCTCACCGAGTGGATCCAGGGCAAGGAGGAGGTGCGGATCACCGCCCCCGGGACCGACATCAAGCTCGGGGTGGCCGAGCGCACCTGGATCCCCTGCGTCGGCGAGCACAACATGCCGGACGGCGAGTTCTTCACCGGTCCGATCGAGGACTCGGTCGAGGGCGAGGTGGCGTTCTCTTTCCCCGCCACGTACGGCGGGCGTGAGGTCTCCGGCGTCAAGTTCCGCTTCGAGGGCGGGAAGGTCGTCGACGCGACGGCCGAGCACGGCGAGGAGTTCCTGCACGAGATGCTCGACTCGGACGACGGCGCGCGCCGCCTGGGGGAGCTCGGCATCGGCACCAACTACGGGATCGCGAGCGGCACCAAGGAGATCCTGCTCGACGAGAAGATCGGCGGGACGGTGCACATGGCGATCGGGATGAGCTATCCGGAGTCCGGCGGGAGCAACGACTCCGCCGTGCACTGGGACATGGTTTGCGATCTACGCCAGGGCGGCAGCATCACGGTCGATGGCGTCGAGCTCCAGCGGGACGGGGAGTTCACCGTCTAGGAGCTGGGAACCAGGACCCAGGCACGGCTCTAGACTCGCTGCCGTTATGTCAGGGCACTCCAAGTGGGCCTCGATCAAGCACAAGAAGCGCGCCGTCGATGCCAAGCGCGGCAAGCTCTTCACGAAGCTTGCGCGGGCGATCCAGGTCGCCGCGCGCGAGGGTGGGGGCGACCCCGATGGCAATCCGGCGCTCGCGCTCGCGATCCAGAAGGCGCGCGACGCCAGCATGCCCAAGGACAACATCGAGCGGGCGATCGCCAAGGGGACGGGCGCCGATTCCGACGCCGACGCCTTCGAGCCGGTCACGTACGAGGGGTACGGTCCGGGCGGCGTCGCGATCCTCGTCGAGGCGCTGACCGACAACCGCAATCGCACGAGCGCGGAGGTCCGCCACGCCTTCACCTCGCGCGGCGGCAGCCTGGGTGAGCCGGGCTCGGTCGCGTGGACGTTCGAGAAGAAGGGCGAGCTCGTGCTCGACGGGAACCGCTACGGCGAGGACGACCTGATCGCCGCGATCGACGCCGGCGCCGAGGACGTCTCCCAGGACGACGACGTCTGGGAGGTCGTCACGGCGCCCACCGATCTCTCCGACGTGCGCGACGCCCTCGAGGCCGCCGGCCTCGAGCTGCAATCCGCCGAGCTCGTCATGCGGCCCAAGACCACCACGCCGGTCGACGAGTCGGACGTCGGCACGCTGATGCGGCTCATCGAGGACCTCGAGGACCACGACGACGTGCAGGCGGTCCACGCCAACTTCGATGTCGACGCGGCCGTCCTGGAGCGAGTGGCGGCGGCCTAGCCGGGCGAGGAGCGCAGCCGGGGCGCTGGCCCGGCGAGCACCGCAGCACTAATACGTGAAGGGGAGGTCGGCCTCGATCTCCCGCAGCAGGGGAGCGTTTGCGTCGCGGTCGGAGGGCTCGAGCTCGACCCCCGCCGGCCACTCGATCCCGACGTCGGGGTCGTCGTACTTGATGCCTCGCTCGATCGACTCGTCGTAGTAGGCCGAGCACTTGTAGATCACGTCGGCGCTCTCGCCGGTGACCACGAATCCATGGGCGAAGCCGATCGGGCAGTAGATCTGGTGCAGGTTCTCGTCGTCGAGCTCGTAGGCCTCCCACTGACCGAAGCTCGGCGATCCCTTTCGGAGGTCCACCAGGACGTCCACGATGGCGCCGTAGGCGCAGCGGACCAGCTTCGCCATTCCGTTGCCGACCTGGAAGTGCATGCCCCGGACGATGCCGTGCTTCGAGCGCGAGTGGTTGTCCTGGACGAAGTCGTCGTAGATGCCGAGCCCGGCGTAGACCTGCTTGCGATATGTCTCGTGGAAGAAGCCCCGCCGGTCGCCGTGGATCACGGGTTCGATGAGGACGGGCCCCTCCAGGCGTGTCTCGAGCCGTCGCATTCGCGCGCGCAGCCTAAAGGCATCCGCCTCCGTACGGAGAATCCTCCCGTGGTGGTTGTGCTCGGCATCGACCCCGGGACCGCTCACACCGGCTATGGCGTCGTCCTCTCCCGCGGCAGCCAGCTCGCGGCGCTGGATGGCGGAGTGATCGGGACCGGCCCGTCAGAGCCGCTCGAGCAGCGGCTGGCGCGGATCCACACCCGCGTATGCGACCTGATCTCCGAGCACCGGCCGGACGCCGTCGCGGTCGAGGAGCTCTATTTCGGCCAGAACGCCCGCACCGCCTTCGCGGTCGGGCAGGCGCGCGGCGTCGTGATGCTGGCGGCCGGCATCGCCGTTATCAGCTGCTTCTCCTACACACCCCAGGCTGTCAAGCAGGCCGTCTGCGGGTCGGGCGCCGCGGCCAAGGACCAGGTGCAGCGGATGGTGGGCTCGCTGCTCTCGCTGCCCGAGCCGCCCGAGCCCGACCACGCCGCCGACGCCCTCGCCGTGGCGATCTGCCACGCGAACGGCGCCGGGCTGCGCCGCGCGCTCGCCTGAAGGCGTCCGCCCCGGATCGCAGAATCCATAGTCATGATCGCCTCCGTCAGAGGGCCCGTCATCCTGCGCCGGTCGAACCAGGTGGTGGTCGAGGCGGCCGGGGTCGGCTACCGGCTCGCGGTGTCGGCCGAGACCCTGCGCGAGGTGCCGGCCGCGGGCTAGGAGGTCGAGCTGCACGCCCATCTCGTGCTGCGCGACGACGGCATCCAGCTCTACGGCTTCGCGTCGGAGACCGAGCGGGACCTGTTCCTCATGCTGATCGGCGTCCAGGGCGTCGGTCCCAAGGTGGCGCTGGCGGTGCTCTCGGGTGGGAGCTCGCGCGAGCTCCTGAGCGCCATCGCCGCCGGCGACTCGGCGCGCTTCCAGGCCGTCCCGGGAATCGGCAAGCGCACGGCCGAGCGGATCATCGTCGAGCTG
>JBJMLJ010000076.1:0-4853 GCA_045805365.1 Thermoleophilaceae bacterium | reverse complement strand
GCTCGAGCCGGCGCAGCTCGCCCAGCAGGGTTCCGGCCAGCAGCGTGTGGTAGCGGTACCACTCGTTCGCGCGGTCGAGCGGCTGTATCAGCAGGTTGGACCGCGCCAGCTCGGCGAGCGTCCTGGCTGAATCCCTCCGGCCGAGCAGCGCGTCGCAGAGCGGTCCCGAGAGCCTGTCCAGCACAGAGGTGCGCATCAGGAACTCGAGCTGCCCGCGCGGGGTGTGCGAGAGGAGCTCGTCGTGGAGGTAGTCGGCCACGAGGCGGTCGTTGCCCGCGAACCTCGCCACGGCCTTGCCGGCGTCCGGCTGGTCCCTCACCGCCAGGGCCGCGAGGTAGAGGCCGGCCGGCCAGCCCTCGGTTCGCCGGACGAGCGTGGCCACCTGGGCGGAATCCAGGCTCAGGCCCGCCATTTCGAGCAGTGCCGCCGCCTCGGACTGGGTCATCTCCAGCTCCGCCGAGCGAACCTCGATGAGCTTCCGGTGGGCGCGAAGCCGCCCGGTGGGCAGCGCCGGCTCGGTGCGGGAGGTCAGCGCCAGCTGGGACCCGGCGGGGAGGCGGTCCAGGAGGCCCGCGATCGCCCGCCACCCCCTGGGCTCGCGCAGGGCGTGTGCGTGCTCGACGACCACGACGACGTCCTCGGCCGGGCCGATCGAATCGAGGGCATGGCCGACCGTGGCGATCAGGCGACCGGCGTCGTTGTCTCCGTCGTCCAGGGTCACCCAGACGAAGGGCCGGGCGTCCCGATCGGCCCACTCGTCGAGCAGCGTCGTCTTCCCGAACCCGGTGGGAGCGACCAGGAGCACGAGCGGGACGGCCGGCGCCTCGAGGAATCGCCTGACCAGGCGCGGGCGCCGAACCAGCCCGGGGCGGGCCTGCGTGGACTCGATTCCGGCGATCTCGGCGGTTGCCGTCACGGGTGGCATTCGCGGGAGACACGGTCGCCTATCGCCGGGCGGTTGGGTAGTGCACCCGCCTGCCTCTTGCCGGGGGCGGCGGCACTACCTCGAAAGGGGGGCTTGCTACACGGCAGATCACCCGGTTCGGATGAGGCAGGCGAGGGGTCGCGAGCCTAGGTTTGACGGGCGGGCGAATTGCAGGAAGCCCCGCACGGGACCGGCGCGCAACCGGCTGACTCCTTCCCTCCTGTCAGATCGGCCGGGCTGCGGACGCGGCCCGGCCGATTCTCGTGCGCCTCAGCGCGATCCTCGAGCTTCGGCCCGGCGCCCTGATCGTGGTGGCGGCCGACTAGGGCCGCTTCAGCCCGCGAGGATGCGCGCCTTCTCGGCCGCGAATTCCTGCTCGTTCAGAACGCCCTGCTGCTTCAGATCGGCCAGGTCCTTCAGTTGCTGGACCCGGTCCGGAGCGGGGGCGGCCGCCGGAGCTGGCTGAGCGTACTGCTCCTGCTGCTGGTTCTGGGCGTCCTCCTGGGCCGCCCAGCGGTTGCCCTGGCGGCGGCTGACGCGGTTCGAGACGGACGTGGCGGTGCCGGCGATGACGGCTGTGCGCGCCATTCCCCGAAGTAGTCCTGGCATGGCTCCTCCTTACGCGACGGACGCCGCTTCGGCAGCGTCCAGGGCTGCGATTACCTGTTCGACAGGGATGCGCTGGTTGGCGACCACCCTGCCGCCGTTGCGGCGCACGGCGGCGGCGAACGGCGCGGCCCAGCGGTTCTCGTAGACGATCATGACGGCCGATGTACCGGGTTCGATGACCTCTGCCGCCGTCGCGGCGTCCTCATCGCCCAGCAGGCCCGACGAAGCCCCTTCGAAGACCGTCAGGTCCCCGACGCTCTTGTTTTCGAGGTCCTGGGCGTCGAAGCCCGAAAAGGTCCCGTCCGTGTTCTTCGTCACGAACAGCACGTCGAGCACGCGGATGATCCCTCGGTCGACCAGGTCCAGTAGCAGCGGGGCGGCCTCTCCGGTCATCGGAGCATCCGCCGCGTAGCCGATCACCACGACGTCGACCGGGCCTACTTCCTCTTCGTGCGCTTCCATCGATCCTCCGTTTCGTACGCGGTCCGCCGACATGGCACGGCGATCGTAGGGCCGCCCGGCGGCCGCCGGCATCATCCGTTCCGGGTGAGATGTGGCTCAGGACGGTCGAACGCCGTGCTTGCGCAGGTAGTCGAGGTAGAACGGCCTGAGCTGCTCGGCGACCTCGCCGCGACCGGAGTCGGTGATGTCGTCGATGTGGGCGCTGACCCTGGCCACGTCCTGCTCCATCTCCTCCAGCTGTCCGGCCGCGGCCTCGGCGGCCGGTAGCACCTCGATCAGGTTCCAGAAGAAGCGGACGTCGAGGTGGCGCTTGGCGCGAGTCACCGCGAGGTCGTGCAGCTCCTTGGACGAGAGGCGCTCGAGAGGATCGTCTTCGGCCACGTCGCGAACCCTACGCGTTGCCTCACCCCGATCGGATGATGCGGCCCGTGCACCGGCGCGATTTGATCGAGCCGTGGAGCGCAGCCCTGAGATCGACGCGGCGGTGGCCGCGCGCTACGGCAATGCCTACCTGGTCGAGGAGGCGCCCAGCAGGCACTTCCCCGACGTGGGCATGGCCTCCCTGAACGCGATGCGGCTGGTCGAGCAGGAGCTGTTCCTCGAGGGCGACCCGCAGCACAACCTGGCGACCTTCGTGACGACCTGGATGGAGCCCGAGGCGCAGCGGATCATCGCGGACAACCTGCACCGCAACTTCATCGATCACGCCGAGTACCCCCAGACGGCCGAGATCGAGCAGCGCTGCATCCGCATGCTGGCCGAGCTCTTCCACGCGCCCGGGGAGACGACCGGGGCGCGGACACAGGGCTCGTCCGAGGCCATCATGCTCGGCGCGCTCTCGCTCAAGTGGAAGTGGCGCCAGCGGCGCGAGGCCGCGGGCAAGCCCGTCGACCGGCCGAACCTCGTCTTCGGCGGCGACGTGCACGTGGTCTGGGAGAAGTTCTGCCGCTACTTCGACGTCGAGCCGCGGATCGTCCCCCTCCAGGAGCACAAGTACACGATCGGTCCCGAGGACGTGGAGCCACACGTGGACGAGAACACGATCGGGGTGGCCGCGGTGCTCGGCACCACCTTCACCGGCCATATGGACGACATCACCGGGATCAACGACCTGCTCGTCGGGCTCGACAACGACAAGGGCCTCTACGTGCCCCTGCACATCGACGCCGCGAGCGGTGGCTTCGTCTGGCCCTTCCTCTACCCGCACTCGGAGTGGGACTTCCGGCTCGAGCAGGTCCGCTCGATCAACGTGTCGGGGCACAAGTTCGGGCTCGTCTATCCCGGCATCGGCTGGCTCGTCTTCCGCGAGAAGAGCGACCTCGCCGAAGACCTCGTCTTCTACGAGAACTACCTGGGGAAGACGGATGCGACCTTCACCCTCAACTTCTCGACCGGGTCGTCGATGGTCCTGGCCCAGTACTACAACTTCATCCGCCTCGGACGCGAGGGCTACGGCTACATCATGGACATCATGCAGCGGAACGCGCAGGCGCTGGCCGAGCAGCTGGAGTCGCTCGGCTACTTCGAGCTCATCGGCGCGGACGACGAGCAGCTGCCGCTCGTCGCGTTCAAGCTCGCGGAGGAGCGGAACTACGACGAGTTCGACATCGCCTGGCAGCTCTCGGCCGAGCGGGGCTGGATGGTCCCCGCCTACACGCTTCCCCCCGACGCCCAGGACGTCAAGGTGATGCGCGCGCTCGTCAAGGAGACGCTGAGCCGGGACATGGTGGACGCGCTCGTCGAGGACGTCGCCAGCGCCTGCCGGACACTCGACGAGAAGGGCGGCGCCCACGAATCCGAGCGCCGGCGCGTCAAGACCGCGGTCGGTTACTGACGCGGTAGCGCCCCGTCATGGTCCAGGACGGCTGGGCTGGCCTGTTCTCGGAGGCTTTCAAGCAGTCGAAGAACGCCATGGTCCTCGTGGACGAGCAGCGGCGCCACGTGGACGTCAACGGCGCCTACCTGAAGCTCCTCGGCTACCGCCGCGCCGACGTGCTCGGCCGCCCTGTCTACCGCTTCGTGGACGGTGGGCCCCTGGCCTCGAAGGAGGAGTGGGAGGCCGCGCTGGCGGCCGGTCCGTTCACCGGCGAGGCGCAGCTCATCAGGGCGGACGGCGGCAGCGTCGCCGTGCAGTGGGCGGCCCACCCGGAGACGGTGACGGGGCGGCGCCTCGTGCTCTTCGTCGCGCTCAGCACGTCCCGCTCGGGGGAGCGCTTCCGCCGCACCGAGTTCCCCGCGCCGGCGAGACCGCTTTCGGACCGGGAGCGCGAGATCGTGAGGTTGGTGGCGCTCGGGGGCACAGGGCCGGAGATCGCCGACGACCTCCAGATTGCCCACGACACGGTGCGTACGCATGTGCGCAACGCCATGATCAAGGTGGGCGCCCGCTCTCGCGCCCACCTCGTCGCCAAGGCGATGGGCGACGGAACCGCGCTGCGCTGAGGCCGCGAATATCGCGCAACGGCGGTATGGAAGTCGCGGGTGGCGCCAGCCAGCATGAATCGGGTGCCCCCCGACCCCTGGCGAGCCGACGCGGAGTACGCCGCCGCGCTCCTGGCGGCCATGGTTCGGGCGATCGATCGCCGGAGCGAAAGCGATCACCAGGAGCTGCTCACGGAGTTCCTCGCCGCGGCCTGGCCGAGCTTCAGGGCCCAGGATCAGTGACGTCGCTCCCCGAGGCCCCCGGCCTGCGCTTCTGGTTCGAGGCGGCGGGCCTTCACCAGGCCGCCCAGCTCTACGTCGAGTTGCGGACGATGACGGGCTGTCCCGTCCGGGTCCGGCCGGGCGCCACGGGAGCTGAGAACCCCGCAGCTTTGGGCCGTCGTCGTCGAGACACCACTGACGGCCGTGGGCCGGT
>JBJMLJ010000075.1:0-2254 GCA_045805365.1 Thermoleophilaceae bacterium | reverse complement strand
TCGTGGCCGCGACCTCGTGGCCGCGCTCCACGAGCTTGGGGACGAGCCGCTTGCCGATCGCCCCGGCCGCTCCGGCGACGAAGACCTTCATGCGCGTAGAAGCTGAATCATCGTTAAGTTAGACGCTAGCAAAACTGAATACTCGTTCAGAAACGCCGCGCGCGCGCCTAGCATGCATACCGCAACATGGAGCGAGGCAGCCAGCAGACCCGCCGGCGGTTGAGCGCCGACCAGCGGCGCGCCGTGATCGTTGAGGCCGCGAGCCGGCGCTTCGCGGAGGGCGGCTACCTCGGCACGTCGATGCAGCGGATCGCGGAGGCGGCCGGCGTGTCCGCGCCGCTGATCTACGAGCACTTCGCCTCCAAGAAGGCCCTCTACATCGAGCTGCTCGACATGCACGGCCGCACGCTCGTGGCGGCCACGACACGTGAGCAGGGCTTCGATTCGGTCGAGGAGATGCTGCGGGCGAACGTCACCGCCTTCTTCGAGTTCGTCCGCGATCACCGGTCGGCCTGGCGGATGCTCTTCCTGGATCCGGCGCCCGATCCCGACATCGCCGAAGCGCACCGGAGACTTCAGGCGGAGGCGACGCGGCGGCTAGCGAAGGTGATCGTTCGCCGCGTACGCGGGCTCGAGCTCAGCGTCGACGTCTCGCGCAGGAAGGCCGACGAGCTGATCGCCCAAGCGGGAAAGACGGCCCTCAACGGGCTCGCGGTGTGGTGGTGGAACCACCCCGACGAGCCCGCCGAGACCCTGGCGGCCGTGGCCATGGACCTGCTCTGGACCGGCCTGGGGAGCCTCGGGGAGTAGGCGCGGCTCTGAGTATTCCGCGCGGGTTCGGGTATCCGCCTTGCGCGATGACCGATCGCCGCTACGAGCACTACAGGCGCGCCATCGGCGTGATCGAGGGGCTCGACCCTCGCCGGGTCGGCGACGCCTCGCGGCTGCTGCGGGAGCTCGCGCAGGACCTGCTGCTGAGCCGCACCGCGAGCGCTGACTCGGACCAGCTCGCGGAGCAGGTCCGTCTCGCCCTCGACGGACTGCTCTCACGGCACGAGCTCTCCGGCCGGCAGGCGAGGCAGCTCTGGGCCGAGCTCTACGCGTGCGGGCCGGGGGCGGCGGTCCCGCTCCCTCAGCCGGCGGCGGTCGGCGCGACGTCCTGACCCGAGCCTTCCTGCCTTCGATCCCCTTCTAGTCGCGCGCGCGGCTGCGGCTGCCGCCGGCGTACGCGCCGAGGTCGAAGAAGAACGCCAGCACCACGATGAACCACTCGAAGCCGTGGACCTGGTGGGTCCCGGCGTCCCACATGACCGCGTAGGCGAGCGTCGTCCAGGGCAGCACGAAGAACCCGATCAGCGGCACGAGCCAGCTGTCGAACGCGCGGCTCAGGAGGTTGCTGAAGACGAAGATGAAGAAGAGGGCGAGCCGCGGCGAGATCAGCGCGAGTAGTGCACCGAAGCAGGCCACCCCTCGGAGATTACGACCTGGACGCCGGTTAGCGTCGTCTCATGGCCGACGAATGGGACTTCTCCGACCTCAAGGCGCTCTACGTCAACTGCACCCTCAAGCGCTCGCCGGAGGTGTCGAACACCCGCGGGCTGGCGGACCGTTCGATCGAGATCATGGAGACCCACGGCGTTGAGGTCGAGGTCGTGCGAGCCATCGATCACCAGATCGCGACCGGCGTCTGGCCCGACATGACCGAGCACGGCTGGGACCGGGACGACTGGCCGGCCATCTTCGAGAAGGTGATGGCGGCGGACATCCTCGTGATCCTGTCGCCGATCTGGCTGGGGCAGAAGTCGTCGGTCTGCATGCAGGTGATCGAGCGCCTGTACGGCAACAGCCACCTGCTGAACGATGCGGGCCAGTACGCGTACTACGGCCGCGTCGGCGGCTGCCTGATCACCGGCAACGAGGACGGCATCAAGCACTGCGCGATGGAGATCCTCTATTCGCTCGGCCACCTCGGCTTCACGGTCCCGCCGCAGGCCGACTCCGGCTGGATCGGCGAGGCCGGGCCGGGACCGAGCTACCTGGACGACGGCTCGGGCGGCCCCGACAACGACTTCACGAACCGGAACACCGCCTTCATGACCTGGAACCTGCTCCACATGGCGCGGATGCTGGGGGACGCAGGAGGCATCCCCGCTCATGGCAACCAGCGCACCGAATGGGATGCCGGCTGCCGCTTCGACTACCCGAACCCCGAGCACCGCTAGCTACCGTCCCGGGCGCATGGCCCGCCGCCTCG
>JBJMLJ010000074.1:0-7925 GCA_045805365.1 Thermoleophilaceae bacterium | reverse complement strand
CCAGATCGACTCGAGCCCGGTCCAGCCGTGGCGGTCGCCCGGGCCGTTATGGGTCGGGTCGGGAGCGGGCGGCCCGCCGACGACCGCGCGGTTGTCGTCGTTGTCGACCGCGCGCGGGCGCTCGTCCATGGTTTGGAGGAAGTGGCGTAGTGGTTTGAAGGTGGGGTTGGCTTTGGGGGCGAGGGCGTTGAGTTCGGCGATGGCGCGGCCGCCGGCGCGGAAGGCTTGGGTGCCGACCTGGGCGGCGCCGCCGAGGCTCTTGAGCGCGGGTCGAGAGGCCTGTGAGAAGGGGCCGAGCCTGGTGAAGAAGGTGGTCAGGCTGGGCGAGGCGCGGCGCAGGTCGCCGAGCAGCGGCCGCTGGGCGTCGATCAGGTCCTCGAGCCTTGCCATCGTCGGTCGCAGCTCGCCGAGGAAGGTCGGCAACCGCCTAAAGCCCTCCCGGATCGCCTGGCTGCGGGTCGCCGAGATCGCCGCCGTGTTGCCCGCCTCCCTGACCCAGCGGGAGACCTCGGTGCGGCGGTTGGCGAGCTCGCCGACGACCGTGTCCGAGTCGCGGATGAAGTTCTCGATCACCTGGTTCTGGCCTCCGAGAATGTGCAACACCCGGGTCGTCTCGCGCAGACCCGGATGGGCGCGCTTGAGCACCTCCTGGACGTCCTGCGGCCGGCCCGCCAAACCCGTCCCGAGCTCGTCGATGATGAACCGCAACCGCTCCCTATAGGGGCGCCGCATGATGTTGTTGACCAGATCGGTCGGGATCGTCGACGCCGTCTGGCGGACCGGCACCGTCCCCGACCCATCCGTCGCCAACCTCTTCGGCGAGCTGCCCGGCTGACAATCGATGTAGTACTCGCCGATCAGCGACTGCGGCTTGACCTCACACGACGCATCCGACCGGAAATCGTCAAACCCAGGCTGCGAGATCTGCGCCTTGACGATCGCCTTCGCCGGCGAACCACGCCGCTTGACAATGTCAAACCCCGTCGTCTTGCCAGCCTTCACCCCACCAACCCGGAAATCGCCCCCCGGCACCAACCCAAACGCGTTATCCAGCTCAATCCGATACGTCCGCTGCTTGTTGTCACCCGACGCACCCGTCAACACAAACGCCCCCGCCAGCGCACCCGCCACCACCACCACCACCACGACCAGCCGCCTCACGGCTTCACCGCCCTGTCCGCCTCGGTGCAGTGCAGCTCGCGCTGCTCGGCCGGGGTGAGCACGTTCGATCCGTCGGGGGCCGGCGCCTCCGCCGAGCCGGGGCAGCGGCGGAAGTGGTCCGTGGTTGTCGCGCCGGGGAGGCTCTCCTGGAAGTTGAGCTGTCCCCGCGACACCGCTCCCATCGCGTCGTAGTGCGCGCCCGTCGACGAGAAGTCGTCGAACCAGCCCAGGAAGTCCTGGGTGTAGGGCCGCGCGAAGCCGATCTCCGTCGCGCCCTCGGGCAGCGCCCGCGCGGCCTCCTGGAATGCCCCGTGGGTGGTGCCGACATCCACGCCATGACCGCCCGGGGAGTAGCTCCGGCGCTTTGTGACAGTCGCTATGTCGGCCAGCGCCGGCGCCGAGAGCAGGAAGTCGATGAGGTCGTTGTTCCGGCCGTGGTGGCGGATGGCGATTGATAGGTCGCGGACGGTTGGTCCGGCGTCGTGGGCGAGTGCGCGGGCCTGGTCGAGGAACGGGCCGAGCTTGCGGGCGACGGGCTTGGAGGCGTTGACCAGCGGGTCGAGGTCGTCGAGCGCCGAGCGCAGGTTCACGAAGGTGGTGTTGGCGCGGCGCATGAACGGCGGCAACCGCCCGATCGATTCCGCCAGCGCCGCCTTCTGGTCGCCCAACGCCCGCGTCGTCGTGTTCAAATTGCCGATCAGCCCAGCCAGGTCGTCACGGCGATCGGCGATCGTGGTCACCAGCCGCGAGCTGTCGACCAGGAACCGCTCCAACACCGGCTGATCCTTCGTCAGCTCACTGAACAGCCGGCTCGAGGTCGCCAACGCCGGATTCAAATACTGAAAGCCGACATTGGCCTGCTCGCCGCGGGCGTGGAACTGGCGCGCCTGGTTCTTGAAGAACCCCTGCAGGCTCTTCCTGGTCTGCGGATCGAGCGTGTTGAACAACTCGTCCAGATCGACCGCCGTCGTCGTCTGATCGATCCCGATCCGGCCGCCATCAGGAATCCGGCCCGACCCGTTCGGCGGCATCTTCAAATCGATGTAGCGGTTGGCGATCCCCGACTGCGAGAACTGCCTGATCGTCGCCTGCGTCCCAACCCGCAACGGCTTGAACCGATCGTCGATCTTCATCGTGATCTCCGCCTGACCGTCATCGGTGATCGCGATCGTCTGGACCGAACCGATCGGCACCCCGCCCGTCTGGACCGGATTGCCCTTCACCAACTGGCCCCCGTTGGCAAACGTCGCCTTGACCGAGTAAGAGCTCCCCCCACCCCCAAACAACACGACCGCCACCAACGCCACGGCAGCAACAACCGCACCCGCGAGCGCGACCCTCCCGAGCGGGCTAAGTCCCTCGGACTCCTCGCTGTGCGCCTCTCCCCTGCTGGTCATGTAGTAAGCGAGTACTCGCTAAGGGCGGAGCATAGGAAAAGACGAGTACGCGTGCGCCGGTCAACGGGCTAGGCCGGCGGGCGGACCGCGGGATCGAGGCCGTCAGGCGTCGAAGCTGCTGAGGAAGTCCATGAGCCGGCCGGCCCAGGTGTCGCGGCCCTCGGACTCGTCGAGGCCCAGGGCGGCCCCGAGCGCGGCCAGCACCCCGTACGCGAAAAGCGTCCGAACGGCCTCGTCGTTGGCGCCGGACACCCGCTCCACGTAGTGGTAGAGCTCGCCGAAGCGGTCGCGCACCCGTTGCCGCACCTCGAGATCGCCGCAGGCCGCGAGCGCCTGCATGAACAGCATCAACCCTTCCTTGTCATCGACCAGATGTCGCAGGAAACCGCGCCCCAGAGCCCGAAACACGTCCTCCTTGCCCGCCCCCTCGGCCGCCTCCCGCAGCGCCCCATGGACCTCGTCGAAGTAGCGGCCGACGACTGCGAGGAAGAGGGCGTGCTTCGTGTCGTAGAGCTGGAACAGGTAGGGCTGGGATATCCCGGCCGCCTCGGCGATCCGGTTGGTGGACCCCCCGTGGAAGCCGTGGGCCGCGAACTCCTTGCGCGCGGCTACGAGCACGATCTCGCGCCGCTCCTTCGAGGCCATCCGACCCTGCGCACGCGGCGTCGACTCCATCCCGGGCGACAGTATGGTGGGCCGCTGGCGCGGCACGGGCCCCGCGCCGTCACCGCCGCTGTTCATATTTGCGAGCACTCGCTTAGTTATGATACGGTGCTCGCGGCTCCAGAGACTCTGACCGATCTTTGGGACCCTGCGTATGAGGGCCGGCGGGAAACGGATTCCCGTCGGCCCTACTCCCTTCCAGGCCCTATCCGGAGAAGAAGTCCGGCAGCCGAACCGCGAGCAGGACGTCGCCGGTGACGCTCATCCGCTGCGACATGAACAGAGCCGCCGGCACCTCGCGGCCGTCGACGAGCGCGGCCAGGTCCTCGAGCGCGATTGCGATCGTGGTCGTGGGCGACAGCGGCCGCCGCACCCGGACACAGCGACCCCGGTCGATCAGCAGCCGGTAGCGCTCGACGTCCCCGTCCCCGGTCTCCACGTGGAACTCCACCAGCGCACGCACGTTGCGCGCCCGGCCCGCGGAGAAGCGCCGGCGGAGCTCGTCGATGAGCGGCCTCGCCCGTCTCCCGCGCCGGAGCTTGCGGGCCGCCGTGCCGCAGGGGAGCCGCAGAACCGACATTCCCTCTCCGCTGGAGGCGACCCCCGCCGACATGGCTAGCCGGCACTATAAGAAACTTAAGTAGAGCCTTGCAAGAGGGAAGCGTGTACGATGCATTCTCGAAGTAAGGGGAGAAGTGATGGCCAGGCGGACCTACGACCAGTACTGCCCGGCGGCGCGCGCGCTCGACGTTCTCGGCGAGCGCTGGACGCTGCTGATGATCCGCGAGCTGCTGCTCGGGCCGAAGCGCTATACGGACCTGCTCGAGGGCTTGCCGGGAATCGCCCCGAACGTCCTGGCCGACCGCCTGCGCCACCTCCAGACGGCCGGCATCGTCCAGCGCAGCAGCCTCCCCCCGCCCGCCGCCTCGATGGTCTATGAGCTGACTCCCCTCGGCGACGAGCTTCGGCCAGTGCTCCTCTCGTTGATGACCTGGGGGCTGCACTTCCTCGGACAGCCGAAGCCCGGCGAGAACGCCAGCCCGCGCTGGCTGCTCCAACTGCTCGAGGCCGGGGCCGACCTGGGGGCCGCCCGTGGCCTTCGCGAGAGCTACCAGTTCTGCATCGACGGCTCCGTGCTGCACGTCGTGGTGGACGACGGCCGCGTGGAGGCGCGCGAGGGCCCGGCGCACGAGCCGGTGCTGGTGAGCACCACCGACTTCGACACCTTCCTCGCCCTTGGCGCTCGCACGATCACGGCGGCCGAGGCGGTGGCGCAGGGCAAGCTCGAGTTCGAGGGGGATCCCGAGGCCGGGGAGCGGGCGATCACGATCCTCGGCGGACGCCTGATCCCATTCGGCGGGACGGACATCCCGGTACGTGCGGCGGCGTAGCTAGCGCACCGGAAGCCCGAAGAAATCCGCCAGGCGCACCGCCAGCAGCACGTCTCCATCGACGACCAGCCGCTGCGCCAGGAACAGGTCCACGCCCGAGACCCGCCGATCGAGGAGCTCGCGCAGGTCGGCCGCGGAGAGCGCGACCGCCAGCGTCGGGTCGAGCGCGTCCCGCGTGACAAGCCAGTCACCGTCGTCGATCCGCATCCAGAGGCGCTCCTCGGAGCCCTCCAGATCGAGCCGCCACTCGATCGTCGCCCGAACGCCCCGCGCCCGCGCCGGTACGAAGCCGTCGCCGAGCCGCATCAGCAGGGCCATGGCCGGCGTCGCGCCGGCCGGCGGCCCCGCGAGAGCTCGCTCCGCCAGCGACGGCATCGCTAGTCCTCCGCCGCCGCCGCCCGTGCGCGGGCCACAACGCCGGCGTAGACGAGGGCGTGCAGCTCGCTTGACATGTGGGGAGGGACCGAGGCGGGGTCGATGAGCTTCTGGAGGGCCATGCCCCGGAGCGCGCCGATCAGCGCCGTGGCGATCTCCTGGGCGGGGAGGTCGGGCGGGGGCTCGCCTCGGTGCTCGAGTCGCAGCTCGATCGCCCTGGCGTAGGCGTCCCGCAGCTGTGCCTGGCGCCTGGCGTAACGCTCGCGGAGCCGCGGCTCGCGAACGGCGAGCGACCAGTACTCGTACTCGAGCAGGACGAGGTCGCGCTGCTCCTCTGTGAGCCAGCCGAAGACGGCGTCGGCCTGTGGCGCCATGTCGACGTCGGCCGGTGCCGACTCCAGCCCTTCGATGGCCTGGCGCACCGGCCTGTCGATGCGCTCCTCGAGCAGCGCGAAGAAGAGGTCCTCCTTGCTGTCGAAGTGCCAGTAGACCGCGCCCTTCGAGAAGCCGGCGCGCGCCGCGATCTCGTCGACCGAGGCGGCTCGGAAGCCGCGCTCCGCGAAGACCTTGGCGGCGGCCTCGACCAGTGCCTCCCTCGGGTCCCGGCCCTCGTCCTTGGCGGCGCGGGTGCGGCGGTCGATGCGAGGTCGGCGGCTAGCGGTTGTGCTCATGGGGGCGGATATGATTACATACTAACCGGTCAGTATGGAGCGGACGGGCGGGATGATCCTGTGGCACCTTCCGATCTCGCACTACAGCGAGAAGGCGCGCTGGGCGCTGGCCTTAAAGTCGGCCGAGCACGAGCGCAGGACGGCGCAGGCAG
Source organism: Thermoleophilaceae bacterium (assembly GCA_045805365.1). Classification (GTDB taxonomy): domain Bacteria; phylum Actinomycetota; class Thermoleophilia; order Solirubrobacterales; family Thermoleophilaceae; genus DASXBA01. Next base: position 2,115 of record JBJMLJ010000074.1, on the reverse strand, counting down.
GGATGCACATCGCCGTCGCCATGCGCCTGACGCGCGGCCGGCACTACACCTTCCCGGTGCTCGAGCTGGGCGGAGAGCGGATCGGGGACTCGACGGCGATCATCGCCAAGCTCGAGGAGCGCTTCCCGGAGCCGGCCCTCTATCCCACCGACCCGGTCGAGCGCCGGCGGGCCCTCGAGCTCGAGGACTGGTTCGACGAGAACCTGGGCCCCTACATCCGCCGCTTCCTCTTCAACCAGGGCCGAAACGACCGCGACTACTTCGACGAGGTCGTTGCCAGGATGGCGCCGCCCGCTCTGGCCCGGCACAAGCGGGCGTACGGTGTGGGCGCGCGGCTGTTCACCGCGCTTCGCTTCGGCGCGGGCAGCTCCCGTGCGGCCGAGCGCGCCCGCCGGCGGCTGCTCGCCGCCCTCGATCGGCTGGAGGCCGAGCTGGGCGACGGCCGCTACCTCGTGGGCGACCGCTTCACGGTCGCGGACCTCACCGCGGCCGCCCTCTTCTATCCCCTCGTCCTGCCGCCCGAGGGTCCGCAGGTGATGAACCCGGTCGCGCCCGGCTGGGAGGAGTTCCGCTCACCCTTCAAGGGGCGGCGCGGCTACCGCTGGGTCGAGGAGATGTTCCGGCGCCACCGTCAGCCGGCGGCGACGGCCCCGAGCGAGATGCTCTCCACCTCGTAGGTACTGCAGGCGTCGAGCGCCCGCTCGGAGATGAAGCGGTAGTCGTTGCGCCGGACCTGGCGAACGGTGAAGCCGGCGGACTCGATCGCCTCCAGGTAGGAATCGCGCGGAATCGCGCCGGCGATGCAGGCGGCCCAGAGCTCGACGTTGCGCCTCGTGCGCTCCTTCAGCGCGCGGCCGCTGACGATGTCCGCGATGGCGAGCCTGCCTCGGGGGCGGAGGACGCGGGCGGCCTCGGCGAAGACGCGTCCCTTGGCCGGGGCCAGGTTGATCACGCCGTTGGAGATGACCGCGTCGAAGCTCGCGTCGTCGAAGGGGAGCTCCTCGATGTGGGCCTCGACGAGCTCGACCTGGGAGATGCCGTCGCGGTCGCGGAGCCGCAAGGCCTTCTCCACCTGCTCGTCGGTCATGTCCACCCCGACGACCCGCCCCGCCTCTCCCACGAGCGCCGCCGCGCAGAAGATGTCCGTTCCGGAGCCCGAGCCCAGGTCGAGGACCTCGTCGCCCGGCTCGAGCTCCGCCAGGTCGAGGTGGTGTCCAACGCCCGCGAAGGAAGCCAGCGCCTCCGGCGGTACGGCGTCGAGCAGCGCGGCCGGATAGCCGAGGTGCTCGGCCAGGCCGCGGCCCACCTCGAAGTGCAGCTCCGCCTCCTCCTCGCGGGCCACATGGCGGTACATCTCCTTGACCTGGGTCTCCAGGCGCTCGCCGTCCACGAGCGAGCTTGCGTCGAGTTGAGGCAGCGCCTCGGCGTGGGACATCTCGTCGGTCGTGGAGCCAGCCTAACCCCCGGCGGGCGAGACATATACTTCTGCCTGTCTCAGTGACGGCTAATACGCGCCTGCTTCTCGCGCTCGGCCTCCTCGCAATCGCGGCGGCGCCGGCTCATGCCGCGGCGGCGCCGGACTGCGGCGGGCCGCCGACCAACTCCGCGCCCGGAACGCCCGCCTGGCACCAGCGCGAGCAGGACAACGACTACTGCGGCGAGCAGCGCGCCTATGACACGAGGGCCAACCCCGCGTTCGCCTCCCCGAGCTTCCAGGATCCGTACCGCAATCCCGTCGCGCTCGACGGCGTCCGCTTCCGCTACCGGCAGGTCTCCTACAAGGACCCCTCCGGCAAGCAGATCGACGGAGCGATCTTCCGGCCGCTCGCGACCCGCTTCAGGCCCCCCTACCCCGGCGTCGTGGTGGTCCATGGAGGCGGCGCCCGCCAGGAGATGTACCTGTGGGGATCGGAGGCGCTGGCCGAGGCCGGCTACATGGTCCTGACCTTTCAGGTGCCGGAAGAGGACAACACGGGCGGCGACACCCACTACGCCCACACCAAGGATGCGCTCGACTACTTCGAGTCGAGCTCGAATCCGTTCCACGGCGAGCTCGACCGCCGCCACGTGGGCCTGGCGGGCCACTCGGCGGGCGGCGTCGCCGTGAGCCGCCTG
>JBJMLJ010000073.1:0-3962 GCA_045805365.1 Thermoleophilaceae bacterium | reverse complement strand
GGATCGGCTGGATCAGGAGCGGGATCAGCGACGGCTCGTACTGGCCGTCCGGGTGGAGCATCACCACGACATCGGCGTCGCGCTGGAGCGCCTCGAGGTAGCAGGTCTTCTGGTTGCCGCCGTAGCCCACGTTGTGGGGGTGCCAGATCAGGCGGATCGGCAGCTCCCGGGCCAGCTCCACAGTGTTGTCGGTGGACTTGTCGTCGACCAGGATGATCTCGTCGACCACGCCCTCGGGGATGCCGGTCACGGTCCGCTCGAGCGTGCGGGCCGCGTTGCGGGCGGGCATCACCACGGTCACCTTGGCCGCCTTGGCGTCGGCGGCCGCCGGCGCCGCCCGGAGGGGCGTTCTGCGGGGCTCGGAGAGCATCTACTCGCGGCTACGGTACCGAGGCACGAGCCACAGCCCGGCGGCGCAGGCGAGCCCCGCCAGGCTGATCGCCGCGCCGAGCCAGAAGCTGCCCCGGGAGAGGCGGAAGTCGACGGTTCGCTCCCGCCCGGACACCGGCACGCCCATCGCCGCGAAGTTGGTGGGCCGGACGTCGACGTCCTTGCCGTCGACCTCGGCCTTCCAGCGCGGCGAGTAGGCGTTCGCAAGCACGAGCCAGCCGTCCGCCCCCGGTGACAGGTGCACGCGCACGTGGTCGGGCGCGAGCTGCTCAACTCGCGCCGCCTGGAAGCGCGGCCCTCCGACCGCGCCGTGGGCGAGGCCTTCCTCGGGCGGTACGAGGACCGAGCGCCGCGGGTCGAGCCCCCCGCGCGCGAGGATCGTACGCGCCCGATCCTCCGGCACCTGCCGGAAGTCGCGCACGACGTAGGCCCGGGGCAGCGCTGCCGGGTCGTGGTAGACGCTCCCGTCACGCCCGCTATAGACGGTCTGGAAGGCGCGCGCCGGCGGCCTCACGCCCGGGGCCGCCAGGTAGTAGCCGACGTTCATCATCCGCAGCCCGCGCAGCTGCGAGGCGGTCGGGAGATGGCGGGCGATCCGGCCCTCCGCGAAGGCCGGGCTCGAGAAGCCGAGGACCGCGGTCTGGAAGTCCGACCAGCGCCGCGACAGCGGGTAGTCGTAGCCCTCGATCGAGTCAAGGCGGTAGAGGGCAGGCGTGTCGGGGAGCAGGGTGCCGCTGCCGGGGAGGGTGGCGCCGCGCAGCACGCCGACGCGGAACGGCTTCGGCTGCCGCTGGAGGGCCGCAAGCGCCGGCGGCTTGCGCGGGTAGGCGTCGTGCGGCGGCAGCGTGACGTTGTAGCCCTGGAGCTCGACCAGGCTCGCCACGACGATCGCGAGCGTGAGCGCCAGGCCGGCGAGCCTCGGCAGCCGGCCGAGGCCGGCGAACAGCGCCGCCGCGGCCACCAGCGACGCCGCGGTGAGCGCGATGCTCTCGCGTTTAACCGACGGCGGCGCCTGGAGCTTCCCGGCGGCCCGCGCCCAGACGAAGCCGATACCGATCACCACCGCGGCGGCCGCCACGATCGTGAGCGCCCGTCGAACCGGCAGCGGCCGCCGGGCGAGCAGCTCGTAGCCGGCGCCGGCGCCCACCGCCCCGACGAGCGCGATCACGAAGTAGGCGCGCTCGCTCACGTAGCTGTGCGACCACGGCGGCACGTGGTCGAGGAACCAGACCACCGGCGGCACGTGGTAGACGGCCATGCCGGCGGCGAGGGCCATCGCCGCCAGCCCCACGACCTCCGGCCGCCGGCGGCCGCGCCAGCCGGCGAGCAGCGCCAGCATCAGGGCGGGCAGGCCGAAGTAGCCCCAGGGAAAGCCGTACACGTTCGGCTTCGCGTCGCCGAAGATGTGCGGCATCGCGTACTGGAGCAGGTTCGCCAGCGGCCGGCCCGCGGAGGGGAGCGCCAGCGAGCGGTCGCTGGCCGTCACGCTCGACGACAGCGCCTGAAGGAACGGGAGGAGCGCGGCCGCCGCGATCGCGGCGCCCAGGAGCAGCCCGGCGCCCCAGCCCGCCGCCGCCACCAGCTTCGGCCGGGCGCCCGGTCCGATGGCCCGCTCGAGGGCGATCACGAAGGCCACGTAGACGGCGGCGGCCGAGACCGCGATCAGCACGGACTCCGGATGGCCGGCCAGGACCGTGAGCCCCACGGCGAGGCCGAGCGCCGCGAGCGAGCCCGTCGTCCTGCGCCGGAGCCAGACGGTCGTCGCCGCCAGCAGCCAGGGGAACATCGCGAAGACCGTCCCGAGCGGGTACTGGAGCCAGAACATCAGCGGCGCCGAGAGCATGTAGACGGCCCCCGCCACGAGGCCGCCGCCCTGACCGATGCGCAGGCTGCGGGCGAGGCACCAGGCGCCGAGGCCCGCCAGCAGCACCTTGGCGACCGCCATCGCGCCCCAGGCGTAGCCGAACGGGAAGGCGAGCAGCAGCCAGGTCAGCGGGAAGAAGAGGGCGGACTGGAGGTTGCCGACCAGAGTCGTCCCGGCCCACTCGTACGGGTTCCAGAGCGGCAGGTGGCCGGCGTGCACCTCCGAGCGGGCGACGTCGGCCCAGGGGTGGAAGGCGATGGCCGCGTCGATGTACGGCGGCCGTTGCGGCAGGGGGCCGTGGGCGACCGCGCTCCACGGCGGGATCGAGTAGAGGGTGAAGCTCTGCCCGAGCTGCTCGCCCTTGAGGAGCGGCCAGAACCAGAGGCACGAAATGACGCCCAGCACCACTGCCGCGGCGAGCAGTTCGCGGCGTCGCGCCACGCCGGGAGCCTACCCTCCGGTCCCTGAATGGAAGATCGGCTCTACGCCAAGCTGTTCGAGATCGAGGACGCCCACTGGTGGTTCCGCGGCCGCCGGGCGGTGATCGCCGCGCTCCTCGACGAGGCGGAGCTGCCGCCGTCCCCCCGCGTCCTCGACGTCGGCTGCGGCACGGGCCGGAACCTTCAGGAGTACGCACGCCTCGGCCCGGCCGAGGGCGTGGACCCATCGCCGCTTGCCGTCGAGTTCTGCCATGAGAACGGGCTCCCAGGCGTACGCCAGGCCGGACTCGAGCGGTTGCCTTACGAGGACGGCGGCTTCGACCTGCTCTGCGCGACGGACGTGCTCGAGCACGTGGACGACGACGCCGGCGCGCTGCGCGAGCTGCGGAGGGTGGCCGCCCCGGGCGCGACGCTGCTGGTCACGGTTCCCGCCTACCGCTGGCTCTGGAGCCACCACGACGACAGCCACGGCCACCGCCGCCGCTACACGCGGCGCGTGATCGTCGAGCGCGCCGAGGCAGGCGGCTGGCGCCTGCGCCGGGCCAGCTACTTCAACTCGGTGCTGCTGCCCGGGATAGCGCTCGTGCGGCTGGTCCAGCGCTTCACGGGCGAGCCGGAGCGAACCGACTACGACCTGACGCCCGGCTTTGCCGCCAGGGCGCTCGAGCAGGTCATGCGCGGCGAGGCGAGGGCCATCCGCGCGGGGCTCACGTTTCCCGCCGGAGTGTCCGTCGGGCTGCTGCTGAGGGCCGCGTAGGCCGCCGACTACGCTTCGCTCGTTGATCGCCGCGCACCAGATTCTGCTTGCGCTGGCGGTCGCGGCGCTTGCGGGGGCCGCGCTGCGGCTCGCCTCCACCACGGGCGCCCGCGGCCTGTTGCGGGTCGTCGCCGCGGCGCCCATCGGAGCCACGATCGCGGTCCTCGAGACTCTGGCGCTGGGCCTGCCGGGCCTCGGCGGCAGCCCGGTGGCGTTGTCGCTGGCGGCCGGCGCCACCTGGCTCGCGGCGCGCACCTGGCTGCCGGCTCCCGACCCCCGCCCGCGAAACGAGCTCGCGGCCTGGTGGGGCGAGGCGCCGCCGCTCCTGCGCTACTCGCTTGTGGCCGTCCTGGGCGCCTGGCTCGCCTGGGCGGTGTGGCTCGTCCGCTACCCGATCCTCGGCGCCGACAGCATGATCTACCACCTCCCCGAGATCATGCAGTGGGTCCACAACGGCCACCCCGGCAAGGTCTCGTCGCTCTTCCCGGGCTATCCGGTGGGCGCCTACCCG
>JBJMLJ010000072.1:0-4336 GCA_045805365.1 Thermoleophilaceae bacterium | reverse complement strand
GGCGGCCGCGCGCAGGGCGTCGACCCAGCGCAGCCGCTCGCGCTCCGCAAGCAGGTCGCGCTCCTCGTCCTCGGTCGGCCCGAGCGACTCGATCTCCTCGATCTCGAAGCCGAGCAGGTCGAGGTCGCGGTCGCGGTTGCCCGCCTCCTCGCGCAGGGCCTCGAGCTCGCCGCGCAGCTCGCGCACGCGCGAGTAGACCGCCGCCAGCTCATCCCGCGCGGCGAGCTGGTCCCTGCCGCAGAAGCCGTCGAGGAGCTCCAGCTGGGTGGAGGCCACCGCCAGGCGCCGGTGCTCGTGCTGGCCGAAGAAGGCGACGAGCCGGCCGCCGAGCTCGCGCAGGTCGGCCGCCGACGCGCTCCGGCCCTGCACGAAGGCCCGGGTCCGGCCCTCGGCGCCGACCCGCCTGGCCAGCACGAGCTCGTCCGAGCCGTCGTCGATCCGCTCGCGCAGCTCCGCGAGCTCCGGCTCGTCGAGCAGCCCGGGCGGCACCTCGAACACGCCCTCCACGTACGCCTCGCGCGCCCCGGGGCGGACGATCCCGGAGCGCGCCTTGCCGCCCAGCAGCAGGTCGAGGGCGTGCGCCAGGACGGTCTTGCCGGCCCCCGTCTCGCCGGTGATCACGCTGAGCCCCGGCCCGGGGCGCAGCTCCGCCCTCTCGATCAGGAGCAGGTTCTCGATGCGCAGCTCGAGCAGCATGCGAGCGAGTCTGGCAACGCGATCCGACGGAGCCGAAGCCCCTGTAACCGTCTAGTAGGCGAGGCGGCCGAACTTTTCGCGCAAGCGGCGGTAGAACGTCGCTCCGGGCAGCTGCGCGAGCATCGCCACGTCGGGCTCGAAGCGGACGCTGACCTTGCCTTCGGGCTCGACCTCGTGGACGTGGCGCCCGTCCGTGATCATGTCGACGGGCTCGTACTTGGAGAGGTTCACGACCTCCAGGACGTCCTCGGGCGCGACCACCAGCGAGCGGGCCGTCAGCGTGTGGGGGGCGATGAACGAGACCACGTAGCCCTCCACGCCCCAGGCCATCACGGGGCCGGCGTTGGCCAGGTTGTAGCCGGTCGACCCCGCCGGCGTGGCGATCACGAGGCCGTCGCAGCGGACCTCGCCGAGCTCGTGTCCCTCGACCGAATAGCCCAGCTCGGCCACCCGCCCGTTCGACATCCGGTGGAAAGAGATGTCGTTGACCGCCAGCTGCTCGCCGTTCGGGGTGCCCGCGTTGAGCGTGGGCAGGGCGCGAACGTCGAAGTCGCCCTCGAGGGCGAGCTGGACGCCCTCCTCGAGCTGGTCGCCCTCGACGGTCGCCAGGAAGCCGATCGCGCCGTAGTTGACCGCGAACGTCGGCACGTCGCGGCCGGCGTAGAGCCGCAGCGAGGAGAGGATCGTCCCGTCGCCGCCGAGCACGAGCGAGAGGTCGGCGTCATCGCCCGGCTCGACGCCGAGCAGCACGCCCTCGCGCTCGCCCAGCTCGTGCTTCGTGACCTCGTCCGCCGGGACCATGACCTTGACCCCGGCCTCCCGAGCAAGCTCGAAGACGCGCTGCAGCGCCGCCTGGGTCGGATTGGGGCGGCTGCGTGTGAGGACGGTTATCGCGCTCGGGGCGGGCCGCGTCACGGCTCCGCCCTTCGCGCGGCGGCGGGGAGATCCTCCACGCCGCCGCCGCGCCCCGGCTCCGCGAGCCAGACGAAGCTCTCGCGGTTGCCGGCGGGGCCGGGGAGACCCGAGCTCGCGTAGCCGAGCACAGTCAGACCCAGCCGCTCACGGGCCGTCTCGCCAACCGCGACGAGCGCCGCCCGGCGATCGTCGGCCGAGCGAACCACGCCCCGCTTGCCGACCAGCTCCCGTCCGACCTCGAACTGCGGCTTTACGAGCGCCAGGCAGTCGAAGCGCGGCGCCGCCGCGCCCACCACCGCGCCGAGCAGCTTCGCTAGCGAGATGAAGGAGACGTCGATCGCGATCAGGTCCGGCGCGAAGGGAAGCTCGCGGCCCGAGAGCGCCCGCGCGTTCTGGCGCTCGATGACGGTCACGCGCTCGTCCTGGCGGAGCTGCCAGTGCAGCTCGCCGTAGGCGACGTCGAGCGCGACCACCGCGGCCGCGCCGCGCTGGAGCAGGCAGTCGGTGAAGCCGCCGGTCGAGGCGCCCACGTCGAGGCAGCGGCGGCCGGCGGGGTCGATCCCGAAGGCGTCGAGCGCGTTGGCGAGCTTGATCCCCCCGCGCGACACGAAGGGCGACGCCTCGTCGAGCGCCACCCGAACGTCGGCCGCCACCAGCTGACCGGGCTTCTCGGCCCGCCGCCCATCGGCCCCGAGGCGCACCTCGCCCGCCATGACCGCGGCCGCCGCCCGCGTCCGCGTCTCGAAGAGGCCGCGGTGGGCGAGCAGGGTGTCGAGCCGCTGCTTCGGCACCGCGCCAGCGTACCCGCAGCCACTGTGACCACAGTCACACAGCCCGCGCGCGCCGGCCGTAGCCTCAAATGCGATGACCGTCGCCCGCCTCATGTCGCCCGCTCTTCGGTCCGGCCTCCTCATCTCGGTCGGCACCGTGCTGCTGGTCCTGCCGTTCGTGACGGCCATGCAGCCGGCGGTCGTGGTCACGGGCATCGGCATCGGCGCCCTCCAGGTCGCCCTCGGCATCGCGGGCACCGACAGCCAGGGCCGCGGCACCCTGCCCGTCTCCGCGCAGGCCGTTTACGACCGCGGGCTGGCAATCGGGCTGCTGGCGGTCAGCCTCCTCTACGGGATCGTCGGCGACCAGGCCGCGCTGGCGCTCTTCGGCGCCGCCGGGCTGGCCGTCCTGGCCGTCACCGTCACCACGCGCTACAGCACCCGCCCGCTCTAAAGCTTTCCCCGCAAACCGAAGCACACATACGCATCACTCCTCCCTCAGAAACGGCCCCGCTCCGGCGGGGCCGTTTCATTGCCACACTGCGCGCGTGCCCGGGCGAGTCCACCGCTACGAGGCCCGTCTCAGCTGGACTGGCTCGACCGGCGCCGGCTGGAGCGAGTACGACCGCGGCCACGTCGCGGCGGCGCCTCCGGCGGAGCTCGAGCTCGGTCTCACAACCGGCGAGGAGCAGGGCGATCCGCGGCTGCTCAACCCCGAGCAGCTCGTGGTGGTGGCCGCCTCCTCGTGCCAGATGCTCTGGTTCCTGCACCTGGCCGCCAAGGCCCGTATCGACGTGGTCGCGTACGCGGACGACCCCGACGCCGTCATGCCGGAGGACGACCCGCCCGTCAGGCTCACGCGGATAACGCTCAGGCCGCGGATCGAGGTCGCTGGCGACGCGAACGAGGAGCGCATCCTCCAGCTCGTCGAGAAGGCGCACGAGTACTGCTACGTCGCCAACAGCCTGCGGACCGAGGTCGCGATCGAGCCGACCGTCACGCGACGGCGTGGGACGTAGGCTCCAGCGCCGGGCGCTGCGCTGGTTCGTGCGCTGGGTGGGCCGGGCGCCCGACAAGCGGCTGCGGCGCCTCATGGGCGGGCGGATCGGCGCCCGCATCATCCGGGTCGTCAAGCGCGCCATGAGGCAGCGCTTCAACGCCGAGCGGGCCGGCGACCTCGAGGCCGTCGTCGAGTTCTGGGTCGCGGGCCGCCGCCACGGCCGCAGCTACAACTGGCAGGTGGTGGTCGAGGACGGCGCCTGCCAGGTCACGGACGAGCTCGAGCGCGACCCCGACCTCACCATCGAGATCGACGGCGTCCACTTCCTCAAGCTGGTCACGGCCAACGCCAACGGCCCGGCCCTGTTCCTGAAGGGGGACCTGAAGCTGGACGGCGACCTGATGCTGGCCAGCCGCCTCCCGCGCCTGTTCAGGCCAGCGCGCCGCTAGGTTCGAGCACCGCCTCGGCCACGCGGCGCGCGACCGCCTCCGGCGTCAGCCCGACCTCCTCGCGGAGGAGGGCCGGCTTGCCGTGGGTCACGTAACGGTCCGGCAGGCCGAAGCGCATCACACGGGAGCGGCCGGCCAGGTCGCGGTCGGCCAGGAACTCGAGCACGGCCGAGCCGAAGCCGCCGGCCAGCACGTTCTCCTCGACGGTCACCAGCAGGTCGTGCTCCGAGGCGAGCCGAGAGATGAGCTCGCCGTCGAGCGGCTTGGCGAAGCGGGCGTCGGCGACTGTGCAGTCGAGCCCGTGCTCCTCGAGCAGCCTGGCGGCGGCGCCGAGCGCCACCTGGACCCCGTAGCCGTAGCCGAGGAAGGCGATGCGCTCGCCCTCGCGCAGCAGCTCGCCCTCGCCGATCTCGATCTGCTCGGGCCGCTTCGGCCTCGGCACGCCCTCCGCCTCGCCGCGCGGGTAGCGGATCGCCACCGGCCCGTCGTCGTAGAGCAGCGCGGTG
>JBJMLJ010000071.1:0-5922 GCA_045805365.1 Thermoleophilaceae bacterium | reverse complement strand
CGGCACGGGGACTGGATCAAGATCACCCCGCGCGGCGGCGCCGTCATCTACGGCCGCTCGGACTCGACCATCAACCGCCAGGGCGTGCGGATGGGGACGAGTGAGATCTACAGCGCCGTCGAGGCGTTACCCGAGATCCTCGACAGCCTCGTCATCGACGTCCGGCGCGCGGACGGCGAGGCCTGGATGCCGCTGTTCGTGGTGCTGCGCGACGGCGCGAGCCTCGACGACGAGCTGCGGGGCCAGATCGCCCGCCAGGTCCGCGAGCACTGCTCGCCCCGCCACGTGCCGGACGAGGTCCTCCAGATCGAGGAGGTCCCGCGCACCCTGAGCGGCAAGAAGCTCGAGGTGCCGGTGAAGAAGATCCTCATGGGCGCCGAGCCGGACCGCTCCGCGAGCCGCGATTCGCTCGCCAACCCCGAGTCGCTCGACTTCTTCTCCGAGCTCGCCGAGCGGATCGTCAGTCCGACGAGCTGATCTCCGCCGCCCGCGCGATCTCCGGCCCCAGCTGGCCGTCCAGGCGCTCGATCAGCTCGTCGCAGAAGCCCAGCGCGCGGTCGAGCGCGGCCAGCTCGACGCGCCCGGGCGTGTCGGTCGCGCGGTGGTGGTCGGGCACGTAGTCGAGGACGTTGCGGCAGGTGACGGTGATCGCCGGGTAGCCGCGCCCGCGGGCAAAGGCGCCGTCGCTCAGGGTGCGGTTGACGAGCGGCCTCGCGCCGAACGACCCCTCCTCCTCGTCGTCCTCCGCGATCTCCTGACAGATGTCGACGAGCTGCACGTGCGAGCGGGCCGGGATCAGCGGCCCCTCGCGGCGGCTGAAGCGGACGCTGCCGGAGCCCACCTCGTCGAGGTTCACGAAGATCGTGCTCGACTTCGACAGCTCGCCGCGATGGCGGCGGTTGAAGCCGCGCATCCCGTCGCATAGCGACTCCTGTGCCCCCGTCAGAAGGACCCAGAGGTCGAAGTTCTCGAGCTTCCCTCCGTGCCGGCGCGCCAGCTCGAGCGCGGCCACGACGCCGGAGGCGTTGTCCTGGGCGCCCGGGGAGGTGGGGGAGAGGGCGACGTCCACGAGCAGCGGCAGCGCGACGATGAGCAGGACCGTTGGGACGAACTGGATCGCCGTGAGGACCGTGCCCTGAATGTCGGGCAGCCGGATCAGGCAGCAGACGAGGATCACGACCTGGGCCCAGAAGAAGGGCTCGAGCCGGCCGAACGGGCGCTTGACCGCCCGGCCCAGCGCCGCGCGCCGCTCCTCCAGGCGACGCCCGAAGAGCGCGCCCTGCTGCCCGGCGTCGTAATGGGCGACGAGGATGAGCGTCCCCGGCTTGTCGTCGTCCTCTGCCGAGATCACGTTCTGACTGGCGCGCCGCCCGAACAGGCGGCGGCTGAGCGGAAACGTGCCGCTGCAGTCGATGAACGTCACCAGCGCGGCCACCAGCACCAGCGCCGCGCCGGGGATAGGCGACGACACGGCGAGGACGCTCCCGACGATGGCGGCCAGCGCGTGGAAGGCGTAGGTCACCGGCCAGCGCGGCCAGGTGTCGGCCGACTCGACCTCAGCCGCCCGGCCGTCGTCCTTCAGGCGCTCGGCGAGGTGACTCGCGGCGCGACGCTCCGCGTCGGAGCCGGGAGCGCGCTCGTCGAAGTCGACGAGCGCCTCGATCTCCTCGCGCAGTTCCTCCCCGCGTCCGCTCACGAGCGGGGCAGGATAGAGTGCCTTCCCCCGTGGACTTGGGCCGCCTGTCACGGGGAGAGGCGATCGCGGCGGCGAGCGGCCTCGTGCTGCTCGTGGTCATGTTTCTCCCCTGGTTCTCGGAGAAGGCTCCCGTGGAGATTCCGGGCCTTCCCACTCGCGATATCACGCAGGCGACGCACAACGCCTGGCAGTCGCTCGGCGCGATCGACCTGCTCCTCCTCCTGGTCGTCGCGATCGTCGTCGGCGCGGCGCTCGCCCAGGCCGCCGGCCTGGGCCCGTCCGACCCGGCGCTTCCGCCCGCCCTCTTCGTCACAGCCGCGGGGCTGCTCGCCGTCCTCGTGATCCTCTACCGGCTGCTCGACCCGCCCGGCTCGACGCTCGACCCGTCCATCGGCCAGGTCGACGTCGGCCGCCGGCTCGGGATCCTGCTCGGCCTGCTGGCGGCGGCCGGGATCAGCCTCGGCGGCTACCTGACGCTCGTAGAGGGACGGCGCGAGGGACGCTGAGCGACGTCGTGCGGCGGGAGTGCCCGGGGTGGGATTCGAACCCACACGCCCTTGCGGACAATGGATTTTGAGTCCATAGCGTCTGCCAATTCCGCCACCCGGGCAGGCGGTGACCCAATCCTAGGCTCGTGCCCGAGGCCCGCCTACACCGTTTGGGCGGCGTGGAGATCCTCGTCGGTGAGCTCGCCGCGCTGGTAGCGCTGAGCCTCTTCCTCCGTGACCTCGATCTCCACGTTCCACTCCTGCTGGAAGCCCCGCATTGCGAAGGCGATCAGGAGCACCTGGATCGGGACGATGATCAGCGTCAACAAACCGAGGATCGCCGGATCCAGCGCCGGGTCCTTGAAGCCATTCTTGTCCCGGTCGAACCACGCCGGCCCCGCCACCGCGGCCACCACGGCGAAGAGGATCGCGAGGCCCGCCGCCACCGGCAGCGTCCCGCGATTCCAGCGCGCCACGTAGAAGGCCATCAGCGCGTAGACGAGCACGTAGCCGATCGACACGATCTGGGCGCCCTGAAGCTCCGACCAGCCGCCGGCCGTGACGATCGCGATCAGCGCCGCGCTCGCCACCAGGAGCAGAATGACCGCGGCCTTGGTGGCCTTGGACTCCGCCTTGTCCCGGTTGGGATGAAGGACGACCGTGTCGGCCATCGGTCGCGGGAGTGTATCCCGGCGGGGTGCCCGGATGCGGCGGTCCTACCATGCGGATGGAGGGACTCGAACCCCCACGGGCCGAAGCCCACCGGCACCTAAAGCCGGCGCGTCTACCCAGAATTCCGCCACATCCGCGCGGTGCAGCGATTCTAGGCGGCCTAGAATCGGGCGGCGGTCGGGGCAGTAGCTCAATTGGCCAGAGCACCGGTCTCCAAAACCGGAGGTTCCAGGTTCGAGTCCTGGCTGCCCCGCTTACGACCAGGTCGGCCGCTCGGTCGGCACCACGATCTCCTCGAACGACTCCGTCGCGCCGGCCGACCAGAGGCGGGCCGTGACCGCGGCCGCCAGCGCGTCGCGCCCGTCCTGGCCAAGGCGTGCCGGCAGGCCGGACAGTCCGAGCGAGTCGAGCGCGTGCTGCGACCAACGCGCCCGGCTGCCGCGACGCGGCCCTGCCCAGCGGGTCCACGAGGCGGTGGGGAAGACTTCGATGACCCGCATGCCGGTGGCGCGGAGCACCCGCGCCAGCTCCAGGCCGTGGAGTATCCAGGTGTAGTACGGGTTGCCGTCGAGCCTGTCGGCGGACGGGGTCCAGCGGATGCCGCAGATTGCGCGGGCGAGGCGTAGCTCGCCGTCCCGGGCGGTCCGGCCGGGCGCCGCCGTCGCGAGTGGGCTGTCGAGGCCGATCGCCAGCGGCCGCAGCTCGGCGAGCCAGTCGCCGGCCTCGATCGCGGTTCTCAGGTTGACGGGCCCCGTGCAGCGTCCGCTCGCGTCGACCGCGGCCGCGTGGAAGCCCTTGCGGCGGCCGCCGACGTCGACGCCCGCCCAGCGGACTGGGGGTTCATCGGACGCGCAGATGGTAAGAAAGGATGCATGTCCTACGTCCTGTTCCTGCTCGCGGGGATCGGCTTCGGCTATGCGGCTGTCGGCTTCTGGAAGCTGACGCCCCTGATCTTCCCCCTCCTCTTGGCGCTGGGCGCGTTCCTGCGCGACGGCGTCAGCGCCGGCAGCTTCCTCAAGCTGGTGCTCGCCGTCGTGCTGGTGCTCGTCGGCGTCGCGCTCGGCACAGCGCTGGATCAGCGCGCCGAGCGGCGCCAGGCGGCCGGCGCCAGCTGATCAGGCGCGCCGGCGCCGACGGAAGAGGCGGCGGCCGGATCGCTCCTGCTCGGCGCGCTCGGCGTCGAGGGCCGCCCGCGCGTCGATCGTGCTTCTCACCCTGGCCAGCTCGTATTCGAGCTCGGGCGTGAGCTCGACGGCCCGCTCGTCCTCGGCTTCGGTGCCCAGCTGGTCGTCGCTGCGCCGCTCCAGCTGACGCCGATCTTCCTTCCGGCGGTCGGTGTTTCGCCGGTCGTTCCCATTTGTTCCCATCTCAAGCCCTTACCTAGGTGGTCCGCAGTCAAATCGTAGCGGGGCGGCACGAGTCAGCGGATAGGGTCCCCGCCGCTGGCAACGAGCGTGGAGGGGCGCGATGGCAACCGTCGAGAGCGTGACCGGTCCGATCGACGTGGAGGGTCTCGGTACGACCCTGATCCACGAGCATTTCCGCTTCCGGGACGAGGGGGCCGCGTTCCAGTGGCCGCACCTCTACGACGAGCAGGACGAGCTCGACAAGGCCCTGGCCGACGCCCGGGCGGTCATGTCGAACGGGGTGAAGACCGTCGTCGATCCGAACGCCATGACGGGTAGCCGGGATGCCCGCTTCTCGAAGCGGATCGCGGACGAGACCGGCATCCAGATCATCCTCGCGACCGGCGTCTACACCTACGAGCACCTGCCCCAGGTCCTGATGAACCGCGACGAGGACGCCATCGCGGATCTCTTCGTCCACGACATCGAGCAGGGAATGCAGGGCACGGAGGTGAAGGCCGCCTTCCTGAAGACCGCCTGCGACGCGCCGGGCATGGTCCCGAACGTCGAGAAGCTGCACCGCGCCGCGGCCCGCGCGAGCCAGCGCACCGGCGTGCCGATCATGGCCCACTCGCAGCCTTCAAGCGGCACCGGCCTGGAGCAGGTGCGGGTGTTCGAGGACGAGGGCGTCGATCCGAACAAGGTCCAGATCGCCCATACCGGCGACACCGACGACCTCGACTACATCCAGAAGCTGCTCGACAAGGGCGTCTGGATCGGAATGGACCGCTACGGCCTCGATCTGTTCCTGCCGACGGACAAGCGCAACGCCACGGTCCTCGCCCTGCTCGAGCGCGGTTACGCCGAGCGCATGTTCCTCTCGCAGGACTACTGCTCGACGCTCGACTGGTTCCCGGCGGAGGTCCAGGAGGCGCTCAGGGCCACCGAGGTCCCGGAGTGGAGCATGACCATGCTGTTCGAGTCGGTGATCCCCTACCTGAAGGAAAACGGGATGACCGACGAGCAGCTCGAGACGATGATGGTCGAGAACCCGAAGCGCTGGTTCACGGCCTAGAATCGACCGCTACGCGGGCGTGGTGTAATGGCTGCACAAGAGCCTTCCAAGCTCTCGGTGTCGGTTCAATTCCGACCGCCCGCTCTGCCTCTCCAGATCTCAATTGGTGCCGCTCCGGTGCCGATATTGCTCTGGAGATGGATGTTCAGGGCAAAGAGAAAGTTCGCCAGTTCTTCCAGGCGCTGAGTGACAGGGATTCGGATGCCGCCGTCGCCTTCGTCCGCCGCCGCCTGTCCGCGTAGGCCGCTGTCCTAAACTCCGGCTGACGACGGGGCGTGGCGCAGCCTGGTAGCGCATTCGGCTGGGGGCCGAAAGGTCGTCGGTTCAAATCCGACCGCCCCGATTGACCTGCGAGGGCCCACGGCGACCGCGGTGGGCCCTAGACTCTTAACAGGCGTCGAGCGTCCGCTCGACACAAGGAGTGCCTCGCGTTTCCGCGTTGTTTGCCTCGCTGCACCTCCGCGATCTCGCAGTGCACCTATCCGGAGGGAGCAAAGATGGCCACAGGAACCGTGAAGTGGTTCAACGACGACAAGGGCTTCGGGTTCATCACGCCCGATGAAGCCGGCAAGGACCTGTTCGTGCACCACTCCTCCATTCAGGGCAGCGGCTTCAAGTCGCTGGCCGAGGGAGCGAAGGTGAGCT
>JBJMLJ010000070.1:0-5227 GCA_045805365.1 Thermoleophilaceae bacterium | reverse complement strand
GTGGACCAGGCGCTCAAGATCGGCGGCCCCGAGGTCGAGCGGCGCCGGGCCTCGGTGGTCAAGGAGCGGACGCGGCTGCTCGAGGAGCTGCGCGAGCTGCCCGTGGACGTCAGCCCGAGCGAGGCCAACTTCATCTGGCTGGCCGCCTACGGCATGTCCGGAGCCGAGCTGGCGAACCGGCTGGCGGAGCAGGGCGTGATCGTGGCGCCCGGCGGACCGCTCGGGGCCGAGGACCACATCCGCGCGACGATTCGCAACAGCGGCGCCACCGACCGCCTGCTGAACGCGCTGGAGCGGGCCCTGGTCGACCGTCCCGCGGAGTAAGGATTCCGCGGGCTCGGCCGAATGGCCGAGTCCGCGATCGGTAGCGTAAGGGCCGTGCCCGGGGTCGTCGAGCAGATCACCATCTCGCCGGAGCCGCACGTCCTGCCGGGTCCGATCGAGCGGGTCGAGGTCGTCCCCGGGCAGGGCCCGCGCGGCGACCGGAAGTTCGCCCCGAAGCCGATGAAGCGAAAGGGCAAGGACCTCACGCTGATCGAGGCGGAGGCGCTCGAGGCGCTCCACGCCGAGACCGGCATCGAGCTCTCGCACGAGGAGTCGAGGCGCAACGTCCTGACCCGCGGCATCCGCCTGAACGACCTGGTGGGCCGCCGCTTCAAGGTCGGCGAGGTCGAGTGCGAGGGGGTCGTCCTCAACGAGCCCTGCACCCACCTGGAGGGGCTGACCTATCCCGGGGTCCAGGACGGCCTCGAGAATCGCGGCGGCCTGCGCGCCAACGTGCTCCGCGGCGGCACGATCGCCGTCGGGGACGAAGTCACCGAGCTACCGGGCTAGCGACCCGAGCAGCTCGGCGTAGGCGTCCACCACGCGGTCGAGCGAGTGCGGCTCGACGCGCCGGCGCGCCTCCCTGCCGAGCCGCGCGCGCAGGCCGGGATCGCCGGCGGCCGTGAGGATCGCGTCGGCGAGGCCGGCGGCGTCGCCCGTCGGGAACAGCAGCCCGTTCTCGCCGTGCTCGATCAGCTCCCGTGCCGCCGGAATGTCGCTGGCGATCAACGTCCGCTCGCAGGCGGCGGTCTCGAGGTAGACGAGCGCCTGCGCCTCCCCGGCGGAGGGCATCACGACCATGTCGCTCGCGTTGATGAGATCGGGCACGCGCGCGTGATCCACCCAGCCCGGGAAGTGGAAGCGGTGCACGAGGCCGCGCGCGGCGCACTCGTCCTCGGCCCAGGCGCGCCGGGGCCCGTCGCCGACGACGGTGAAGGCGAGCCGGGGGTCCTGCTCGAGCGCCAGCTCGGCGGCGTCCACCAGGTCCTCGACCCGCTTCAGGTCCTTGAGGTTCGAGAGGTGGGCGACGACCACATCGCCGCGAGCGGTCGCGCCGCCTGGCTTGAAGCGCTCGAGATCGACGGGGTTCGGGACGACCTGGACGCCCGCGACCCCGAGCTCCGCGAGGGTGCGTCGCATGTGCTCCGCCGAGGTGATCACGAGGTCCAGCTCGCGGAGGCGGCCCAGCAGGGTGGCGGCCTTGTCGGGCGGATAGCTCCCGTTCAGGATGCCCATCGTCGTGGCGCCCTGGATGAGGGCCGCCTTCGGGATGCCCGGCGCGAGACCGACCACGTGCGGGGCGAACGACTCCCTGCCGATCAGCACCACGTCCGGACGGCGGCGCTCGACGGCCTCGCCGACGAGGGTCTCGATGCTTTCGCGCTCGCGCCGCCGGTACTCGTCGGACGGCGGGCTGTCGGGCGAGGTGTCCAGATAGGGCATGGCGAACGAGCGCACCTGGACAGCTCCCCCGGCGCGGGCGTCGGCGTCCTCCGGGCGCGGGGCGATCGCCTCCACCTGGAAGCCGTTCTCGGAGAGGGCCGACAGCACCTGCGCAGCCACGATCGCCGAGCCGCCCTGGTGCGGCGGGAGGGTGCCGACGTAGAGCAGCCTCACCCGAGCCACGCAAGCGACGCGTGTCGTACCGGCGACGCGGTGCCCGCCAGCGCGCCGTGGCCGAGTCCGGCCTCGGCGAGCAGCGAGTTGTCGTGGTCGTGGCGGGCGACCGCGTGCAGGCAGGCGACCACCCCGGCGGGCGAGCTGGATCGCAGGGACGCTCCGAGCTGGCGAAAGCTGTCGAAGAGCGGCCGCGGCCCCAGCTGCATCAGCTCGCCGAGCCGGTCAGCGGGAGGGTGACCACGCTCCCCCGAGCCGAGCTCGTGGAGAAAGCGCGCGTCGGCCTTGGAGGGGCGCGGCCTGGCCACGTCGCGGCTCTCCCTGCCAAACACCCCGTGGCCCATCGCCACCCGGGCGACCGGAGCCAGGCTGTGGGCGCTGTCGCGCAGCTTCCGGATTCGCCAGCGGAGGCCGCGCACGTCACGCCGGCGGGCATAGCGGACGCCGAGCAGGTAGTAGGCGCCGAACACGTAGTCGGGGGTGTAGTCCGGGGCGTGCGCCCCGAGCGGATCGCCCGTGAGGTACGCGGTCCTCCAGCCGAGCTCGCCGAGCCTCAGGTAGAAGTCGACCTCCGGGGCCAGGCGGTGTCGAAGCCGGACCCGGTCGAAGCACTCGCGCCGAAACATCTTGACCCCGGCGATCCTTTCGCCCAGCGGATCGCGGAGCGAACCGACGGCGATGCCCACGTCCGGCCCCATGGCGTCTCGCAGGCGCTCGAAGCAGGTCGGCTCCAGGACCATGTCGGCGTCGACTTGCACGAAGAAGGGGGCCCTCACTCGCTCGGCGGCGGTGTTGAGAGCGCGGGAGAACGGGGTCACCCCCTCGACGGTCACCAGCTCTTCGACCGGCAGCGTCTGCGTCCGCAGCGAGGCAAGGGCGCGCGGCGTAGTGGCCTCGCCCACCGTCAACAGCGCCGCGGCGACGTCTCGCATGCGCCGGGTTGCTACCAGACCTAGCGGGGGCGGCGCGGGCAGGCCGCCCGCGGGGCGGCGTGCCCCTTGCAGGCGCGGGCGTAGAAGTCGACCTTCTGGAAGCGGTAGCGGCCGCTGCCCTGGATCTGGAGCGCCGCCAGGTACCAGAGCGTGTGCTCCCAGACGTGGGGCTGGTCCTGCACGGGGATGGGACGGCCGCCCGCCAGCCGCGTCCAGGACTCGCCGAAGAGGCCCGTTGGCGTCGTCAGGGCGTCCGCCATGTAGCGGAGCGTCTTGCGAAGGGTCCGCCGGTGCGCGGCGGTGAACGGCCGCCAGGCGTAGGCCAGGCCGAGCAGCGCCTTCGACTCGTACTGGCCGCGGGGGGCGGCGAGCGAGTGCCGCATGGAGGCGACGACCGCATCCGCCTCGCCGACCATCGTCGGATCGGCGTAGGCCTTGAACTGGATCGGCCACAGGAGCCAGCCGCCGTCGCCGTAGTCGAGGTTGTAGGCGTTGCCGGCGCCGCCCGACTTGTAGGAGCGCGTCGACGGGTCATAGAGGTGGTCGATCGCGCCGCGCAGCCGCTGGATCCGCTGCTTCCAGAGGCCGACATGGAGCCCGTGGTCGCCCATCGCGGCCGCCGCCGCCACGGCCGACTCGAGACCCAGGTAGACCGGCCCCGCCCCGTGCAGGCTCTGGCTCGGCGTGTAGTTGTCGTCCTCGTTGGCGACGCACTGGAGCCCGCTGACCGGGTCCTGGCACTCGGTCAGGAAGTCCGCCGCCCTGGAGATAGCGGGGTACACCTGCGCCAGGTAGCGCCGCGCCGCGCCGCCGTGGAGGTAGCGGTAGTGGTCGAACAGCGTCCACGCGCCCAGCCCCGTCTCGTCGATCTCCCAGGGGATGGGCGCCCCGTCGACGCCGTCGTAGTAGTAGGCCATCGACCAGTTGCCGGGCGGCCGCACCGCGCTCGGATGCGCCGCCGAGGCCTGGACGCGGGCGTAGAAGAGGTTGTGCTTCGTCACCACGCCGGTCAGGCCGTTCAGGTCGAGCAGGCGGTTGATGAAGGCGCCGTCGCGAATCCAGTCCTCGCCGTACGGGCCCTGCGTGTTGGCCGAGGCGACGATCGCCCCTGTCTCGGCGACGTGCGCGAGGCGGACCGAGATCAGCGAGCGCTTGGCCACCTCCGTCACCCGGCGCCCGCTGCGGGCGGGCAGGTGCGTCCGCCTAAGGAAGCGCCGCCAGTCACGCCGGACGGCGGACATCTGGGGCGCGAAGCTCCTCGCCCGGCCGGCGTTGAGGGCGGCGAGGGCGGCGGCGCCGTCGTGGCCGGCGGCGATCGTCATCCGCGCCTCGGCGCGGCCGCGGCGATCGAAGCGCAGCCGCCGCTCGAGCGCGCCGGTCGTCTGCCCGCTCGCTCCGCCATCCCCCCTCAGACCGGTGCGCGCCTGCCCGTAGGGATCGGGCGGGCCGCCCTCCGCGTTCTTGTCGTAGGCGTCGGCGCCGACCTGGTGGGCGCTGTCGCGCCCGCTGAAGCCGAATGCGACCGCTATGGAGGCGGGCCGGCTGCTGGCGGTGTCCCGCCCCGCCCATGAGTTGACGATCGCGTGCGAGCCGGAGTCATACGCGGCACGCTGGTCCGAGTTCTCTGTCATGCACCAGTCGCTGATCGGCAGGAAGGGGATGTGGCTGGCCACCGGGTTGAAGTTCTCGAAGTAGACGAGGCGCGCGCTCCGCACGCGGGACTGGCGGCCGCGGGTCACCCAGTACTCGCGAACGAAGCGGTCGCGGCCCGGCGGGGCCACATCGACGTTCGTGACCTTCAGCCGCAGCCGTCGCGGCGCTCGGTAGGTCGTGACCGGGACCGGCGTGTCGGTCGAGTCGTAGCGCTGGCCCGACCGCCAGTCCCGCAGCCAGGCGAAGCCGGTGCGACCGCTACGCGTCCGGTAGCGGATGCCGGCGAAGCTGCCCTCGTTCGGGTACTGGACCTGGACGTGACCGGCCGCGTCGCGCCTCAGGGTGAAGTACTTGACCAGGTTGTAGAGGCTCGGGTTCGGATACTTGAAGACCGTGATCGTGCCGGCGGCGTTCTCGTTCACCGTCACGCGTCCGTTGCCCGCCTGGACGTTTACCTCGGTCGGCCCGTACGCCTCGTAGTCGGCGTTCGCCTGGGTCGGGTCGTAGCAGCCGCCCGGCCCGAGCGTCGGCGGCAGCGCGGCGGCCGCGCTCGCCGGTGCGGTGGCGGCAGCGATGGCCGCGACGATCGAAGGCAGCGCCCCCCGAGCCCTCATCCCGGGGAAGCCTACGCCGCTGGGGCCTTCGACCACTCCGCTTTGTGGATCCGCTTGGCCGCCTGGTAGTCGGCCAGCGCCTGCGGC
>JBJMLJ010000069.1:0-4329 GCA_045805365.1 Thermoleophilaceae bacterium | reverse complement strand
CTCGCGATCGAGGCGTTCGTCCGCCTAGTCCGCGCGAGCGTCGCCGTGACCGGCCAGTTGAGCACTCAGCTCAACGCGGATCACGGCCTGACGATCAACGCCTACGAGGCGCTTCTGCAGCTCGCCAGGGCGCCCGACTCACGGATGCGGCGCGTCGACCTCGCCGACAGCCTCCTGCTCACGGCGAGCGGTGTGACACGGCTGCTCGACGGGCTCGAGCGCGACGGCTACGTCGGGCGCGAGCAATGCGAGAGCGATCGGCGCGTCACCTACGCGGTCCTGACGAAGGCCGGCCGCGACAAGCTGCGCGAGGCGTCGAAGTCCCACACGAGGCAGATCCGCGAGCTCTTCGGCGAGCACCTCGCGGAGGATGACCTCGAGCAGCTCACCTCCCTGCTGGATCGCCTGCCGGGCGTAGGCCCGGCGGACGCCAGCTGCGACGCCGAGTCCTAGACCCGGCCCGACCGGCTCCCTTCTCCTCCTTCCTCGTTAGTTGAGGAGGAAACAGTTGACGGCTCAAGCTTTCTGCTACGATAGTTGAGCACGCAAGTTTTCCCCAACCACGAGGAGACGCAATGAGCACCCAGGTCACACAACAGGCACTTCCCACCGGCAGCTGGAGCGCGGACAAGGTCCATTCGACCGTCGGCTTCGCGGTCCCCTACCTGGCCGGCACCTTCCAGGGCACCTTCTCCGACTTCGACGCCCGCCTCGCCGACGGCACCCTCAGCGGGACGGCCGAGGTAGCCAGCGTCCAGGTCAAGGACCCGAACCTGGAGACGCACCTTCAGAGCCCGGAGTTCTTCGACGCGGAGCGCTTCCCCCGGCTCAGCTTCGAGGCACGGGATGTCAGCCGCTCGGGCGACGAGCTCACGATCGCCGGCGAGCTGACCCTGAAGGGCCACACCGAGGCAGTCGAGATCAAGGGTCACGTCAATGATCCGGCGGCCGATCCCTACGGCGGCGAGCGCTTCGGCCTCCAGCTCGAGGCGACCGTCGATCGCACGAAGTTCGGCGTCAACTGGAACAACCCGCTCCCGAGCGGCGATCCGGCACTGGCCAACGACGTGACGATCATCGTCGACCTGCAGCTGGCCAAGGAGTCCTAATGCGAGTGCTCGGCATCAGCGGGAGCCTGCGCCGCGACTCGCACAACACGCGGCTGCTGCGCGCGGCCGGCGAGATCGCCCGGGAGCAGGGAGTCGAGTTCGAGATGTTCGACGGACTCAAGGCGATCCCGCCCTACGACGAGGACGACGACATCGGGGGAGGCCCCGTGCCCGTCGTCCGCCTGCGCCAGGCGATCGCTGATGCCGACGCCGTGCTGTTCGCGACGCCCGAGTACAACTCCTCCGTCCCGGGCGTTCTCAAGAACGCCGTCGACTGGGCCTCGCGGCCGGCGGACGCCAGTCCGCTGCGCAACAAGCCGGTCGCAGTGATCGGCGCCAGCACGGGGATGTTCGGCGCGGTGTGGGCGCAGGCCGAGCTGCGCAAGGTCCTCGGCGCGACGGGCGCTCGCGTGATGGAGGTCGAGCTGGCGGTGGGCCACGCTCACGAGCACCTGGACCCGGCCGGCTACCCGGAGGATCCCGCCCAGGAGGAAGCGCTGCGGGATTCGGTCGGAATACTCGTCGCCGAGCTCGACGGGGCCAAGGTGGCGGCCTGATGCAAGTCGGAATCGACAGCTTCGCGGCGGCATACACCGAGGCCAGCCGTCAGGTCGCCCCGGCGGATCGCCTCCGCGACCTGATCGAGCAGATCGAGCACGCCGATCAGGCCGGGCTGGACGTGTTCGGGATCGGCGAGCACCACCGCGCGGAATACCTCGACTCGGCTCCCGCGGTCATCCTCGGCGCGGCTGCCGCGCGCACGCGCCGGATACGGCTGACCAGCGCCGTAACCGTCCTCAGCTCGGCGGACCCGGTGCGGGTGTTCCAGAACTTCGCCACCCTGGACCTTCTCTCCGGAGGCCGCGCGGAGATGGTCGTGGGACGCGGATCGTTCATCGAGTCCTTCCCCCTCTTCGGTCTGCGGCTCGAGGACTACGACTCGCTGTTCGCCGAGAAGCTTGACCTGCTCCTGCAGATCCGCGAGAACGAGCACGTGCACTGGTCCGGCGAGCATCGGCCCTCTCTCACCGGCCAGGGCGTCTACCCGAGACCGGTGCAGGATCCGCTCCCGATATGGCTCGGAGTCGGCGGGACGCCGAAGTCGTTCGCTCGCGCGGGCGCGCTCGGGCTACCGCTGATGGTCGCGATCATCGGCGGCGAGGTGAAGCGATTCCGCCCGCTCGTCGATCTCTACCGCGAGACCGGCAGGCAGGCGGGGCACCCGCCGGAGCGATTGAGGGTGGGAGTGCACATGCCGGGCTACGTCGCGCCCACGACGCGGGAGGCAGCCGGCGACTTCTTCCCGGGTTGGGCCAGCGCCATTGCCTCGGTAGCGAAGGAGCGCGGCTGGCCGCCCGTCACGAGGGCCGACTTCGACGCCCAACGCGGCCCCGAGGGGGCGCTCCTCGTCGGCAGCCCCGACGAGGTGGCGGAGAAGGTCGCGCGCCACGGCGAAACGCTGGGCGGCATCTCCCGCGTCAGCTTTCAGATGAACCCGGCCTCGTTGCCGCAGGGCAAGCTCCTGCGAGCCATCGAGGCAATCGGCGACCGCGTCGCACCCGTCCTGCGCGAGTTGCCCAAGGCGGCCTGATGCCCGAGTTCGGGATCTCCGTCATCCCGTACTGGGACTCGCTCGACCGGACGCGGGAGCTCGTCCAAGCCGCCGACGAGAACGGGCTCGAGCTCGTCGGAATCCAGGATCACCCCTACCAGAGCCGCTTCATCGACACGTTCGCACTCGTCGCCACCCTGCTCGGCGACACGGGGCGCATCTCGTTCTTCACCGACGTCGCGAACCTGCCGCTGCGCCCGCCTGCCGTGATGGCGAAGACGGCCGCCTCGCTCGACGTCCTCAGCGACGGCCGCTTCGAGCTCGGGCTCGGGGCAGGTGGCGTCCCACATCAGATCGCCAGGATGGGCGGCCCCGACCGCAGCGGGCCGGAGTCGGTCGACGCCCTGGAGGAGGCGATCGACGTGATCCGGCTGATGTGGTCCGGCGAGCGCTCCGTCTCCTACGAGGGCCGCTACTACCACCTCGACGACGCCCGCCCCGGCCCGGCGCCTACCCACCCGATGGGCATCTGGCTAGGCGCCTTTAAACCGCGGATGATCAGCCTCGTCGGAGCAAAGGCCGATGGCTGGGTTCCGTCGCTCGGAGTGCTGAGCGAGGAGGACCTGAGGGCCGGCAACCAGCGGATCGACGCGGCCGCCGAGGCCGCCGGGCGCGACCCCGCGCGAATCCGCCGCGTGCTCAACCTGCAGGGGGTCATCGGCGACGGCCGCACTCCGCCCGCCGGAGAGCTGCCGGTCGGCTACCTGCTTGGCGAGCCGCTGGCCGGTCCGCCCGGGTGGTGGGCGAAGACACTCGCGGGCTTCCAACGGGACGGCTTCGACACACTGATCTTCTGGCCGGTCGATCCGACGCCGAGCCAGGTGGAACTGTTCGCGAACGAGGTGGTCCCGCTGCTATGACCGATGCCTTTGTACTGGGCGGCGTGCGAACGCCGGTAGGCCGCTACGGCGGCGCCCTCTCCCACATCCGCACCGACGATCTCCTCGGCCGGACGATGGTCGCGGCCTGTGAGCGGGTCGGCGTCCCGCTCGAGCGGATCGAGGACATCGCCGCCGGCTGCGTGAATCCCGCCCACGAGGGCATGGGCGACATCGCGCGCTGGGGCGCGCTGGCCGCGGGCTTCCCGGACTCGGTGCCCGCGGCGACGGTCAACCGCTTCTGTGCGTCGTCCCTGACCTGCGCGATCCAGCTCGCGCACGCGATCCGCAGCGACGAGCTGAGCGTCGGCCTGGCCGGCGGGGTCGAGTCGATGTCGCGGTCGGGCTGGGCCGTGATGAAGGGCGACGCGCCGTTCATGCCGCGCGGGCCCGTCCTCATGCTGGACACGATGTGGGCGGGCGCCGGCGGGCCGCCGAACCCCGCGCTGCTTGCCCGGGACGCCTACATCGACATGATCAGGACGGCGCAGAACGTGGCCGACCGCTATGAGCTGAGCCGGGAGGAGATCGACGGCTTCGCCCTGCGCTCGCACCAGCACGCGGCGGCCGCCCGCGACTCGGGCCGCCTCGCCAAGGAGATCAAGCCGGTCGAGATCGAGGCCACCCGCAGGGAGCCCGCGCGGACCTTCGACCACGACGAGTCGATCCGCGACGACACGACCGCCGAGAAGCTCGCGGCGCTGCCGGCGCAGCCGAACACGACCCAAAT
>JBJMLJ010000068.1:0-4612 GCA_045805365.1 Thermoleophilaceae bacterium | reverse complement strand
GGCCGGCGGCAACCTCGCCTACAAGGGCAACAACCCCAACTTCAAGGGGCTGAACAAGGTCTACACGTTCGATCCCTGGAACGAGACCTGGACCGAGCAGCCCGACATGGAGGACGGCCGCTGGTATCCGAGCGAGGTGCGCATGCCCGACGGGCGCGTCCTGATCATGGGCGGCATCGACAGCTCGGGCGCCCTCTACAGCCCCAACCTGGCGATTGACCTGTTCAAGCCGTCGGACGACCTCGACGGGCGCGGAACGCTGACCACGCTCGGCTTCCGCGCCGACCCGGCCGGCCCGGCCGACCCGAGCAAGCCGCCCGACGGCGGCCTCTACCCGCACCTGTTCTGGATGCCGAGCGGACGCGTGATGGTCGCCGGGCCGAACCAGGCCGACTCGTGGTTGCTGCACGACCCGACCAGCTCCAACCTGGTCGGCTGGGACGACATCCTGCCCGCGAGCCGGCGTCGGCTATGGGGATCGGCGGTCCTGCTGCCGGGGTCGACGAAGGTCGAGCTGATCGGCGGCTCGAACCCGCACGAGCACCCGCCCGACCCGCCCACGGGGGGGCAGGCCTCGGGCACGACCGAGACCTATGACGAGTCCTCGCCGCCGACCTCGTCCTGGCAGCCCGCCGGGCCGCTCAACATTGGCCGGGGCCACCTGAACACGGTGCTGCTGCCCGACAGCTCGATGGTCACGGTCGGGGGCGGCATCGGCACGGTGGGCGGGAACCAGTGGGCCGTCGACGCGAACGGCGACCAGCGCCAGGTCGAGCTCTTCCACCCGTCGACCGACACCTGGACGCTGGGCGCCGCCCAGCGCGAGGCGCGCGCCTACCACTCGACCGCGGTGCTGCTGCCGGACGCGACGGTCGTCTCCGCCGGCGACGACTACAACGGCTCGAGCGGCCCGGGCAGCGGCATCCGCAAGGACACGGCGGAGGTCTACGAGCCGCCCTACCTCTTCAAGCCTGACGGCAGCTACGCGCCCAGGCCGCGAATCACGAGCGCGCCGGCGGGCGTCGACTTCGGCGCTCCCTTCCACGTTGGGACGCCGGACAACGTGACCGGGGCGGCCCTGGTCGCTCCCGGCGCCGCGACCCACGCCAACGACATGAACCAGCGCGTCGTGCCGCTCTCGGTCACGCCCGCCTCCGGAGGCGTCGACCTGGCTCCTCCGTCCGGCGCCGACGCGGCGCCGCCCGGCTACTACATGCTCTTCCTGATCGACGACAAGGGCGTCCCCTCGATCGCCCGCTGGGTGCAGCTCGGCCAGAGCCCGCCGGCGGCCGGGCGGATCGAGATCACGCAGCGGACGCTGCCGGCCTCGAGTGCCCGCTTCTCCTACGGCGGGGCCCCGTTCGACGGGCTGACCCTCGCGAACGGGCTGACCTCGGCCGCCTCGGTTCCGGGCGGCCCGTCGACGACCGTGCCCGGCGGCCACTACACGATCACCCAGGACCGCCTCAGCGGCTACGACCTGACGGCCGTCGGCTGCAGCGACTCCGACACCCTCGCGTCCGTGGCCCTCCGGACCGCGCGGATCAACCTGGCCGCCGGCGAGACGGTCCGCTGCACGTTCACCGACCGGAGGCGACCCGCGGGCCCCGGCGCCGGCACGGGACGGCCGCCACGGGCGGACCGGCGAGCGCCGAGGGTCTCGCTGTCGGGCCTGAACCGCCGCCGGGGCAGGCTGTCGGGGCGCGTCAGCGACGGCAGCGGCGTCAAGCACGTGGACGTGGCGCTCGCGGTCCGGAGCGGCAAGCGCTGCCGCTGGTGGTCGCGCAGCAAGCGCCGCTTCGCGCGCCGCCGCGCGTCCTGCGAGCGGCCGGTCTTCTTCCGGGCGCGCCTCAAGCGGAGCGGCAGCGGCTACGGCTGGCAGGTCGCGCTGCATCGCCGCCTGCCCCGGCGGCGCTACCTAGTGGCGCTGAAGGCCGTGGACGGGGTCGGCAACGTCGCCCGGGTCAGCGCAGCACGCGGACCATGATGCTCAGCCTGCGCCCGCGGCGGACGCGGATGCGGGCCCGCGCCGGGCTGCGGTCGACCTTGCCGTCGGCGCCGATCGCCCGGACCAAGAGCTTGTAGCGGCCACGGCGCAGCCGGGGCGTGCGGTAGCGCGCCCTGCAGCGGTGCCAGCGGGCCGGCCGGTGGCTGCGGGCGCGCACCAGGCGGCACTGAAAGTGGGCGCCGCGCACGCTCGAGACGAGCCGCAAGCGGGCGCGGCGGGTGCCGCGGAAGCGGCGCTTGCCGCGGATGTGGGTCTGCGGGGCGCGGGCCGCGGCGGTCGAGGCCTCGCCGCAGCCGCCCGGGAAGCCGGCGCCGGCGCGGTAGTCCTGGAGGGCGCTCCAGGCCGGCTTGGCGCTGCCGTCGAGCCGGAACAGGCCGGTGTGGTAACCGGCGTTGTCCGTCTGGCCGGCCGGCGGCGTGAAGTCGCGGTAGGCGAACCAGTAGATCCGGTCGAGCCCCCAGCGCGAGCGGCAGCCGATCATCATGTCGTAGCTCTGGCGGAGCCTGTCGGCCTGCTCGGACTCGCTGGTCGGGGTGCGCAGGCCCGGGGTCGAGGTTCCCCAGCCCATCTCCGTGACCCAGATCCGGCGGCCGCCGTCGCCGTTCTCGTCCAGCACGCGCTTGGCCCGGTCGAGCAGGCGGCCGACCGCGGGCGCGTCCGGCGCGTAGGCGTGAAGCGCGAGGACGTCGAAGCTGCTCTTGAAGCCGGGCTGGGCGTAGAGCTGGTGCATGTAGTCGGAGATCGAGACCTGGCCGTACTCGGTGAGGCCGGACAGCACGACCGTCGCGTGCGGGTCGGTCGAGCGGATGGCGGCGGCGTCGCCGCGGAGGAAGCGCGCGTAGTCGGCGGCGTTCGGCCCGGGCTTCCAGAACTCCCGCGAGTTGACCTCGTTCCAGACCTGCCAGTCGGTGACGGGCTGGCGCGGCAGCTCGGGGTGCTCGCCCCAGAAGCTCCCGCCCGTGCCGTAGCGGGCGACCGCGGCGCGCACGAAGCTCTGCTGGGCGGAGATCGCGTCGGAGCCGGTGGGCGGGCCGGTCAGGTCGGAGCAGGCCCAGTAGGGACAGCCGGCGACGACGAAGAGCAGGGACACGTGCTGGCGGGCGGCGGCGGCGACGAGTCCGTCGTACTCGGACCAGTTCCGCACGCCGCGGTCCTTCTCGACCATGTACCAGAACAGCGGCGAGCGCCAGCGGCTCTCGCCGGCGTGGGCAACGCTCGAGAGCGTCGCCTCCGAGGGCTGCGTCCAGTCGTTCATGCCGAGCATGCCACCGGGCACGGTCGAAGCTGCCGCGGGGGCGGCCAGGGCGAGACAGGCCGCCAGGCAGACGGCCGCAACGGTCCGGTGGAGGGTCCGGTCCATATGAGGACCGGTCGGCCGCCTCCCCCGCACCTCTCCACGCGCGCACGCGGGGCCTGGACGAGTTTCCTATTGCCTACGATCCCCGGGTGCTCGGGATGGTGCGGCCGTGGCCGCCGTTCGCCGCGCTCGCGCTGGTCTGCCTGGAGGGGCTGCTCGCGCTTGTCGGGGTGCATTCGGCCGCCCTTTCGGCGGTAACCCTCGTCGGCGCGCCCGCGCTCGCCCTGCAGCCCCAAATGCCCGCCGAGCTCGGCCCGCTGGGCCGCTGGCTCGCCACGCCGATCCTCGGCTGCGCGATCGCGACGACCCTGGCGATCTCGGCCTCGGCCTTCGGGCTGCCGCTGACGGGCGTCAGCGTGCGGCTGCTGTTGCTGGCGGCGGCGCTGGCCGGCTGCGTCGCGGTTGTGCGGATCGAGCCGCCCGCGGGCGGCGGCGAGCTCTGGCCTCAGCTGCCGATCGCGCTCGCGCTCGCGGCGATCCTGCTCGTGGCGGTGGCGCTCCAGGGGCGCGTCATCGGCGGCAGCCCCGTCCCCGGGACCGACTGGGGGCACTACCTGCTCTACCCCGACGAGGTCGCCCGCCAGCACACGCTGCTCACCGACAACCCGTTCTGGATGGGGGGCGGCCAGCCGTTCCGCGACGACCCCGGAGTGGGCGCCCTCTACGGCTGCTTCCTGATCATGTCCCACGCGCAGGCGTCGGTGCTCTCACACGGGATCTGGCTCTTCGCCCTGCTCGCGATCGTGTCCGCGTTTGTCTTCGCCTCCTCGCTCTGGGGCCCGGGGGCGGGCCTCGCGGCCGCGGCGCTGTACGCGGCCATCCCGATGAACAACACGCTGCTCGGCTGGCACGGCCTGGCCAACCTGTACGCCATCTGCCTCCTGCCGCTGGCGCTTCTCGCGCTCGCCTGGGCGCTGCGCGGGAGGGCGGACTGGCGCTGGTGCCTGGTGCTGGCGATCGTGCTGGTGGGGCTCGCGGGCGCCCACCGGCTGACGCTGCTGCTGGCCGGCATCTCGCTCGCCGTGGCCGCGGCCGCCGCGCTCATCCCGCGCGCGGACAGGAAGCGCCTCGTCGCCTTCGCGCTGCGCACCGCCGCGTTCGCGGCGCCGCTGGCGATCGGGGTGGTGGTCGACATCGCCCGCCGCAGCCAGGGCGCCGGCGGGGTCCAGGGCTACACGGTCTACCTCGTCACCAAGCTCGACCTCGGGCTCGCGATCGACGACCTCACGGTGGCGATCGCCGTGGCC
>JBJMLJ010000067.1:0-4178 GCA_045805365.1 Thermoleophilaceae bacterium | reverse complement strand
TCGAACCTCAAGCGCGGCATCGCCGGGACCTACCACTCGGTATCGAGCAAGTGGCTCCCGACGTACCTGAACGAGTACGCGTGGCGGTACAACCACCGCTACGACGACCAGTTCAGGGCACTGCTGCTGCGCGCGGTCGGCTCGGCTACTTCTTAGGGCGCTGCGGCGTTGGCCGGACGCGAGCGCCCTTGCGGAGATCGCGCATAACGTCCTCGCGCTTCGGGAGGGGGATTTCCTCGCCTGTCTTGGGGAGCTTTTGCTTAGGCTCGCGCTTCTCAGCCATGTCTCTCCGAGAGTAACCAATGGACCACCCGTTAGACGGCTGTGACCTTCGGCTTGACCGGGCGTACGAGCACCTGTCCACGCTCGACGACGAACGGAGCGCTTTCCTTGACCAAGAAGATCGCCGCGTCGTCGGTCACTTCGAGCGCGATCCAAGCGAATACGTCTTTCAGTTCGCGGGGAAACTCCCCGATCCCGAGATCGGAATCGTCCTCTCTGAGTTCGCTCACCACTTGAGGGCCGCGCTGGACAATCTCCTGTGGCAGCTCGTACTCCTTAGGGGCGGGTCCCCAACCCGCGCGACCCAGTTCCCTATCTACGAAAGCCGGGAGGGGTATGAGCGGAACGCTCGGCGCATGCTTCGCGGTGTAAGCGCGGATGATCGGGCACTCATCAAGATCATGCAGCCCTACGAGGCGACCCCCGATGCGCCGCACCTGCATGCCCTCGCTCGTATCGGTTGGCTGAATAACACGGACAAGCACCGGTTCCTCCACGTCTCCTGCGTGGCCCAGCAGCCGAGCGAGGTACCGCTGGAATTGGTCGAAGGCCATACGGAAGCGATTTCGAGAACGGGGACGCTCGTGCTCGATGACTCCGAAATGGACGCCCTCTCGGATTTCTTCGCGTGGTGGCCGATACCCGTCCGTGACATAGGAGAAGTCGGCGGTGTCCGGTTCGGCGCCAATTCCCCCTCGGACGACCCAACAGAGTTCCTGCGCGTCTCGGTTGTCGCCACGGGGGCGAATCCTGAGATGAAGATGAAGGACGACCAATCCGTCGATATAGCGCTTAGCGATGGGGAGACGTCGATCACGTTCGATGAACTCAGCATCCTCTACCGGTGCGTTGAAAGCGTCCTCGATTGGTTCCGACCACGGTTCCCCCTCTAGGTGGTCCCACCGGCCGCTCATCGAGCGGCCCCCGGCTTATACAGCCACTGGCTACTTGCCTACGCCCCTCAAAGAGCCCACGTCCCCGACGCTGCCTGCGATGGCGCCGGAGGAGCTAGGCGCGCGAGCGCTGTGAGGGGCCGATGTGCCGGCGCAGCCAGTCGACGAGCGGTCGCCCCGCCTCGAGCTCGTTCCGCACGCGCGTGTCGCAGGCCGGCTTGTGCAGCCAGGGCTCGAGCTCGTGACGGGCGGAGACCGTGATCCCCTTCATCCGCAGCCGGTCGATCCGGGGATGGTCGGGCGAGTAGCCGCGCGGAGCCCGCTTCAGCGCCGGCGCCGGCGTGGTCATGCCCGCCGCCTCGGCCGTGGCGACCGCCTTCTCGAAGGCCTTGGCGCGGCGGCCGTCGTCGATGGCCTGCCGGTAGCGCTCGAGCTGATCGGAGGCCGGCTGGTGCATTCCGGCCGCGACGAGCAGGCCGTCGAGCGACAGCTCGAAGTAGAAGCCGCCCGCGCCGGCATGGCCGATCGCCACCCCGAGCTGCTCCTTGATCGGCGGCCGCATGTGGAAGCGGGTGTCGTTGTAGGGGCGAAAGAAGTGGGGCTCGCCAAGATGACCGAGCTGCTCGGCGAGCTCGCGGGCGGGCTCCAGCAGGTAGTCGTCATAGCGGGCCCGGTTGGCCCTGAACCAGTCGCGGTCGTTGTTCGCCTCGAGGTCGCGGAGGAAGGCGAGCGCTTCGGGTGGCCACACGGGCGACAGCGTACGCTCCGCTGATGCCGAGCCCGCGCGTGTGGACGGCCGAGTCGCGCGACGTCGGGGCCGTCGCCGGCCTGATGGCCGATTTCCGCGCCTGGATGGGGTACGGCGACCTGCCCGGCCACGGCATTCGCGGGGTCGTCGAGCGGCTGCTCGGCGATCCCGACACCGACTACCTGCTCGCTGCGCCCGATGAAGCCGCGCCCGCGGCGGGCATCTGCCAGCTCCGCTACCGCCTGAGCGTCTGGACCGCTACCGACGACTGCTGGCTCGAGGACCTGTTCGTACGCGAGGAGGCGCGCCGGACGGGTCTCGGCCGGGCCCTCGTCGACGCGGCGGTCGAGAGGGCCCGGACCAGGGGCTGCAAGCGGATCGAGCTCGACGTGAACGAGGAGGACCCGCGGGCACTCGGCTTCTACCAGGCGCTGGGCTTCACGCTGGAGCCGAAGCCGCCCGGCAGGAACCTCTTCATCGGCCGCGCCCTATGACGGCGCGTCCGGGAGCTGCATGACCGGCCGAACCTCGACCGAGCCGTAGGGAGCGCTCGGGACCTTGGCTGCCCAGCCGAGCGCCTCGTCGAGGTTGCCCACGTCGATCAGGTAGTAGCCGCCGAGGATCTCCTTGGTCTCGGCGAACGGGCCGTCGCTGACCACCGGCTCGCCGTCGCGGACCCTGACGGTCGTCGCGGTCTCGGTCAGCTCGAGGGCGTTGTCCGCACGGTGCACGCCGGCGTCGTGCAGCGCCTTCGTGTAGTCGAACCAGGGCTGGAAATCCCTGGCGTCTTCGGGCGGGCCGCCTTCGGGGACGTAGATGAGCAGCATGTACTCCGGCATGTCGGTCCTCCTGGTCGTTTCCCCAACGACGAACGGCACCCGGCCAGATCGACACAAGGCACACTGACTGGCCATGGGTGAGGCCGAGCTACTCATAGCTGGGCTCCTGGTCGCCGTCGCGGGCCTGAGCGCGCTCGCTCGCCAGCTGTCGATCCCGTACCCGATCGTGCTGGTGATCGGCGGCGCCGCGATGGGCTTCGTCCCCGGGCTGCCGGAGGTCAAGCTCAACCCCGAGGTCGTCCTCGTGATCTTCCTGCCGCCGCTGCTGTACGCCGCGGCCTTCTTCGCGAACCTCAACCACATCCGCGCCAGCCTGCGGCCGCTCACGCTCACCACGGTTCTGCTGGTCCTGGTGACGATGACGGCGGTGGCCGTGGTGGCCCACGGGCTGATCGGCGGTCTCTCCTGGGCGGCGGCGTTTGCCCTGGGCGCGGTCGTCTCGCCGACCGACCCACTCGCCGGCGCGGCCATCATGCGCCGGCTCGGTATGCCGCGGCGGCTCGTGAGCACCGTCGAGGCCGAGGGCCTGTTCAACGACGCGACCGCGCTCGTGGCCTACAAGGTCGCCGTGGCCGCGGTGGTGAGCGGCAGCTTCTCGCTGGCGAACGCCGGTCTGCGCTTTGTAGCCGGGGCGGCCGGCGGCGTTCTCATCGGCCTGGCGGTCGGCTGGTTGATCGCCGAGATCCGGGCCCGGACCACGGACACCCAGGTGAGCATCACCATCTCCCTGCTGAGCGGGTACGCGGCCTTCGTCCCGGCCGACCTACTCGGCGCCTCCGGCGTGATCGCGGCGGTCACCACCGGGCTGTACATGGGCTTCAGGGGGCCGAGCATCATCTCCGCCCGCACCAGGCTCCAGGGGTTCTACGTCTGGGACGTCCTGGACTTCCTCATCAACGCGATCCTGTTCGTGCTGGTCGGCCTGCAGCTGCGCTCGGTGGTCGACGGCCTCGGCGGCTACTCGGCGGGCCAGCTGGCCGGCTACGCCGTCGCGGTGAGCGGCGTGGTCATGCTCACGCGGCTCGTGTGGCTGTTCACGACGCCGTACGTCATCCGCGCGCTCGACCGCAGGCCGAGCCAGCGCGCCCGCCGCGTCGGCGCCCGCCCGCGCCTCGCCATCGCGTGGAGCGGCATGCGCGGCGCGGTGTCCCTCGCGGCCGCGCTCGCGATCCCGCTCCACACGGACGCGCACCAGCCATTCCCGCAGCGCGACCTGATCATCTTCCTCACCTTCTGCGTCATCTTCGCCACGCTGGTGCTCCAGGGGCTTACGCTTGGACCGCTGATCCGCTGGCTGGGCATCAACGACGAGGGCGCCGACGCCGAGGAGGAGCTGCGGGCGCGGCTGGTGGCCACCAGGGCTGCCCTCGACCGGCTGGACGCGCTCGCCGGTGAGGAGTGGACCCGCGACGAGAC
>JBJMLJ010000066.1:0-3478 GCA_045805365.1 Thermoleophilaceae bacterium | reverse complement strand
GTGGAGGACGAGCGGCCGCGCGACTGGCAATCGATCCTCTACATCGCCGCCTACCTCCTGGCGCTGGTGACGCTCCTCCGCCTGGCCAACGTCTTCGGCGTCCACGACATCCCCGGCTCTTCCGGGACGCTGGTCTGGGTCGGGTTGCTGCTCCTCGGACTGGCGAGCTGGTTCGCCGTCGGGCGCGGCTCCGGCATCTCGATGCTGCTCGCGGTGGTGACCTCCATCGTCGTCGTTCTGGCGTTCGTCGACTGGGTCTTCTCGCCCGATGGGCCGGACACGTTCCGCTGGATCCTGCTTCTCCTCGGCCTGGCGCTGTTCGCCGGCGGCTTCATGAGCCGCGGCAGCGACGTTCGTCGTTCGGTGGCCTACGTCAACGGCGGCGGCCTGGCCATCCTCGCCCTGGGGCTGACGTTCGTCGGCACCAGCCTGGGCAGCTCGCTCGCACTGGGCGGCTCGAGCGGCACAGGCTGGGGCTGGGAGCTGATGATCCTGGGCTTCGGCTTCGCGTCGCTCATCTACTCCGCGCACGAGACCCAGAGCGGCCCGGGCTACCTGGGCGCCGCCAACCTGACGCTGTTCGTGATCCTCGCCTTCCCGCCCGGCAGGGACGGTGCGTCGCTGATCGGCTGGCCGCTCGTGCTGCTGCTCCTGTCGGGTGCGGCGATCGGCGCCGCGCTTCGCGGCAACAGCCAGCGGCCATAATCCCGCCGATGTCGGATCTGAAGCAGGCCCTCGACCAGGCCCGGGCGGGCGGCCCCGCGCGCCACCACGAGAAGTCGGAGCAGCAGGGCAAGCTGCCGGTGCGCGAGCGCGTCGCGCGCCTGGTGGACGCCGACTCGTTCACCGAGGACGCCCTGCTCGCCAACTGGGAGCACGAGGGCTTCGGCGCCGACGGAGTGGTCACGGGCATGGCCACCATCGCCGGCCGGCCGGTCTGCCTGATGGCGAACGACCCGACCGTCAAGGCCGGCTCCTGGGGCCCCAAGACCGTCGAGAAGATCATCCGCATCCAGGAGCAGGCCCTGGAGCACCGGGTGCCCATGATCTACCTGGTCGACTCTGCCGGCGCGCGGATCACGGAGCAGGTGCAGATGTTCCCCGGCCGCCGCCACGCCGGCCGGATCTTCTTCACCGAGGTCCGGATGTCGGGCGTCGTGCCGCAGGTCTGCGTGCTGTTCGGCCCCTCGGCGGCCGGCGGCGCGTACATCCCCGCCTTCTGCGACGTCGTGATCATGCGCGACGGCAACGCCTCGATGTACCTGGGCTCGCCGCGCATGGCCGAGATGGTGATCGGCGAGAAGGTCTCGCTGGAGGAGATGGGCGGCGCGCGGATGCACACGGGCGTCTCCGGCGTCGGGCACTTCCTGGTGAAGTCGGACGAGGAGGGGATCGACGTGGCCAAGCGCTACCTCTCCTACTTCCCGCAGAACTGGGAGGAGGAGCCGCCGACGGCGCCGCCGCAGCCGCCGGGGAGCGACGCCTCCATCCGCGAGCTGATCCCCGACGACGAGAACAAGCCGTTCGACGTCTACGACCTGATCGAGACGCTTGTCGACGCCGAGTCCTTCCTCGAGGTACAGCGTCGCTGGGCGAAGGAGCTGGTGGTCGGCTACGCGCGGCTCGAGGGGCGGGTCGTCGGGATCGTCGCCAACCAGCCCAGGCAGCGCGGCGGTGTCCTCTTCGTCGATTCCTCCGACAAGGCCGCCCGCTTCATCTGGACCTGCAACGCGTTCAACGTCCCGCTCCTGTTCCTCGCCGACGTGCCCGGCTTCATGATCGGCACGCAGGTCGAGCGCCAGGGCATCATCAGGGCCGGCGCCAAGATGATCTCGGCCGTCTCCGAGGCGACCGTGCCCAAGCTCTCGGTGATCGTGCGCAAGGCCTACGGCGCGGGGCTCTACGCGATGGCGGGCCCGGCCTACGAGCCGGATGCCTGCATCGCGCTGCCGTGGGCCAAGATCGCGGTGATGGGCCCGCAGGCGGCGATCAACGCGGTCTTCTACAACCAGCTTCAGGCCATCGAGGATCCGGATGAGCGCGACCGCCGGACCGAGGAGCTCCGCGCCGAGTACAAGGAGGAGATCGACATCCTCCACCTCGCATCCGAGCTGGTCGTCGACGCGGTCATCCAGCCCGAGGACCTGCGCGCCGAGCTGGTCAAGCGGTTCGCCGCCTACGCGTCGAAGGACCGCGGCTGGCCGACGAAGAGGAATCCCGTCACGCCGGTCTAACCCCCGGGCGGCGGGGCTGACATCAGCTCGACGCGATGGCCGCCCGGCCCCCGGGCGAACGCCCGAGGAGCGCCCCAGTGCTGGGCTCGTTCCTCCACCTCGTAGCCGGCCTTGCGTACCCGCGCGAGCGTCGCCTCGTAGTCGTCGACGACGATCGCGACGTGGCCCTCTGGCGCCGCCACCGGGTCGTCCTTCCATAGGAGATGGATCTGGGTCGGGCCGCGTTGGAGCCAGGCGGCCCGCTCGCGCAGGCTCTTTGGTGGCTCCACATCGTGGAAGCCGAGCAGCCGCCAGAACGCGACCGCGGCGTCGCCGTCGGCGGGGCGGGTCTCGAGCGCAGCGTGCTGGAGCATCAGGGCGGACCATAGAATTCGGCGGCGATGCCCGAAGGCCAGCTCCTCTGGGAACCCTCCGCCGAGGCCCTGGAGCGCGCCCACCTGACCGACTACATGCGCTGGCTCGATCGCGGCCTCGAGACCTACGACGACCTCTGGCGCTGGTCGGTCGAGGACCTCGATGGCTTCTGGGGGTCGCTCTGGGAGTACTTCGACGTCAAGGCCTCGCGGCCCTACGAGCGCGTCCTAGGGAAGCGGGAGATGCCGAGCGCGGAATGGTTCCCCGGCGCGGAGCTCAACTACGCCGAGCACATCTTCCGCATGGCGGGCGCCGACCGCCCGGCGATCGTCCACGCCTCGGAGCTGCGCGACCTGTCCGAGGTCAGCTGGGCCGAGCTGCGTGCGCAGGCGGGCCGCATCGAGGCCGGGCTGCGGAAGCTCGGCGTCGGGCGGGGCGACCGGGTCGTCGCCTACATGCCCAACATCCCGGAGACGGTTGCCGCGCTGCTCGCCTGCGCGTCGATCGGGGCGATCTGGTCGAGCGCCGCGCCCGAGTTCGGCGCGCCCACCGTGATCGACCGCTTCAAGCAGATCGAGCCCAAGGTCCTGCTCGCGGTCGACGGCTACCGCTACGGCGGCAAGGACTTCGACCGCCGCGACCGGATCGGGGAGCTGGAGCGGTCGATCCCGTCGCTCGAACAGACGGTGGTGCTGCCGTACCTGGGCGACGAGGGGGACTGGCACGAGGTCTTCGCGGAGGACGGCGAACTCGCCTTCGAGCAGGTCCCCTTCGACCACCCGCTGTGGGTCCTCTACTCGTCGGGAACGACCGGGCTGCCCAAGGCGATCGTCCAGGGCCAGGGCGGGATCCTCCTGGAGCACCTGAAGAAGGCCCGGCTGCACTCCGAC
>JBJMLJ010000065.1:0-2566 GCA_045805365.1 Thermoleophilaceae bacterium | reverse complement strand
CGAGTTCCCGGCCGTCGGCGTGCTGCCGAGCCACTTCACGCCGGTCGAGCTGGGGGCGATCGGGGTCTATCTGGCCCGCCAGACCCCCAACGGCGACGGCTCCGAGCTGACGAACATGCGAGCGATCGACGCGAGCGGCCCGCGCAAGTTCGCGCGCATGCTGCCGCTGCGGATCCGCCACCAGATAGCGACCATCCCGCGCCGCAACGGTCTCTTCCGCTCGAATCCCGGCCGGACGAGGAAGCAGGAGAAGCGAGGCCTGACGCGCTCCTACCGCTACGTGCGCCGGCTGCCGGTTCCCAGGGAGGGCGACCTCGGCACCGAGCCCTTCTGCTGCTCCGCCTCGGCGAGCGCGCGGGCCGCCAGGCGACCGCTCGTTCCGATCCGCCATGGCGGCTCGTACATGGTCGCGATCGGCAGCCGCCGCAGCCACCACTCGCTCTTCTTCAACGGGCCCGAGCTCGGCTTCATGGCTCCGGAGGAGCTCTACGAGCTCGAGCTCCACGGGCCGGGGGTGGACGTCCGCGGCATCACGGCGCCGGGGGCGCCCGTCGTCGCGATCGGCCACAACGCGCACGTCGCCTTCGGCCTGACGAGCGGCCTCACGATGACCAACCACCTCTACGCCGAGCGGCTCGTGCCGGGACACGCGGAGCAGTACTACTTCCGCGGGCGCGTGCGGAACATGGACTGCCGCAACGAGACCTTCCGGTGGCAGAGTGGCGCGACCTCGCTACTCGGCGGAGGCCTGCCCGACTCCGGGTCGGTCGAGTACCGGCTCTGCCGGACCGTCCACGGGCCGGTCCAGGCGCGCGCCGGCGGCTACGCCTACGCGCGCCGCTACGCGACCTGGAAGCGCGAGGTGGAGACGCTGGTGGGGTTGGCCCGGGTCGACGCAGCGCGGTCCGTCGGCGACGTGAACCGGGCGCTCACGACCGTGAGCTGGAACGAGAACATGATGGCCGCCGACGACCGGGGCAACATCGGCTACTGGCATCCGGGCCTGCTGCCGAAGTCGCCGAGGACGTGGGACGAGCGGCTGCCCTACCCCGGCGACGGCCGCGCCGAGTGGCGCGGCTTCCTGTCCGTGCGCCGGCGCCCGCACGTGATCAACCCGCGCGGCGGCCTGCTCACCAACTGGAACACGCTCCCCTCGCAGGGCTGGACGACCGGCAACGACCCGGCCGACGAGCGCGTGGCCGGGCCCTGGTTCCGCGACGCCTACCTGCACCGGCTCGCTGCCCGCGTCGCCCGCGGCCCGCGCACGCTGGCCAACCTCCAGGCGGCGATCCGCCGGGCCGGGACCACGGCGCAGCAGGTGCCGCTCGCCAAGCGGCGGCTGCGGCGTGTTGCGCGTCGAGCGAGGGGAGGGTCGCGGACGCTCCTCCGGACCGTGCTGCGCTGGGACGGCAACTACGACCGCACCGACGCGAACGGCACCGTCGACCCCGGCGCGGCGGCCTGGCTCGAGCTGAGGAACCGCATGCAGCGGCTCGCGGTGGCGCCGCTCGGCGAGGCGGGCAGGCTGATCGGGATGGAGCAGCCGAACGACGAGCACGACTTCGACGTGTCGATCGGCCAGGCCTACGCGCTACGGACGCTGCGGCCGGGACAGATCCGTCGGGCGGCGGCCCAGGCATACTCCGCGCTGGGCGCGCGCACGGGGAGCGGCGATCCGAGCCGCTGGCGCACGCCGCGAGACATGTTCGACCAGACCTCCCTCGGCGCCGAGCAGCCGCCCCCGATGCCCTTCTTCGACCGCGGCACGTTCGAGCAGTTCGTCGAGCTGCGCTGAGATGGCCTATGACGAGGACCTGGCCAACCGCCTTCGTGAGCTGCTGGCGGACGAGGACGCGGTCACGGAGAAGAAGATGTTCGGCGGCCTCGCCTTCCTCGTGAGCGGCAACATGTGCGTGAGCGCGTCGGGCCAGGGCGGCCTCCTCGCCCGTATCGACCCGGGCGACACCGACGCGGCGCTCGAGCGGCCCCACGCCTCGCTGATGGAGATGGGCGGCCGCACCATGGACGGCTGGATCAGGGTCGCGCCGGAGGGGCTCGAGAGCGACAGCGAGCTCTCGGCGTGGGTCGAGCAGAGCCGCGCCTTGGTGAAGACGCTGCCGCCGAAGTAGGCGCACATGAGGGTCCTGTTCGTGGCGGCGCCGTCCCAGGTCGATCGGAGGCTCGTGGGCCATACCGGCCGGCGGCTCCCGGCCCTGTTTCGGCATCTCGGGGAGATCGGCGTGCAGATCGACCTGGCCCTGCTCGGCGATACCAGCGGGCGCCGAGAGGCGTTTGCGCCCGCCGTGGCCTCGGTCCGGGTACTGCCGGCGCTGCCGCCAGAGGCCTCCGCACTAGTCACGCTGCCCGCGGCCGTCCGCCGGCTCAGATCGGCGGTTCGCGAGCTGCGACCGGAGCTCGTCGCGGCGAACGAGCCGATGCCGACGATCGCGGCCGGGCTGGCGACCCGCGGGCGGAAGCGACCCGTGCTGGTCTACCACCGCCACCACGAGACGGGCCGCCGGCGGCTGGTGACGGCGAGTCGGGTCGCCGCCCGGCTGGCCGATCT
>JBJMLJ010000064.1:0-6631 GCA_045805365.1 Thermoleophilaceae bacterium | reverse complement strand
GCCCTCCGCCAGCAGGAACATCCCGAGCAGGAAGGCCAGCACCTCCCAGGCCACGGAACCGCGGACGAGCTCGACCGGGCGGCCCTCGTGGTGACGCCAGGCGAGCGCCAGCGCCAGGCCCGCGCCCGTGAGGGCGACCGCATAGACCTGGAGGCCGAGCAGGGCGAAGACGGGATATGCGGCCAGGACCGCCAGGACGAGGATCATGGCCTGACGCTGCGCCCTCGTCCACGGGGGCCGGTCGGGCTGCGGCGGGGCGGTCGGCGCGCTTCGGAGCTCGCGCGCGAAGAGCCAGCGCAGCACGACGAAGGTAACGAGCGAGCCGGCGATGGCGACCGGCAGCATCCGGGAGGCGTAGGTGTTGAAGTCGATCCCGGCCGCGCCCGCGACGACGGTGTTCATCGGGTTGGAGGTCACGAACGGCGCCACACCCGCGGCCATGAACACCGCGAAGGCGAAGGGGAGCACGAGGGAGGGGGTATCCGGGTAGAGCCTCCGCACGAGGACGATCACCACGGGGGTCAGGAGCAGGATGGCGGCGTCGTTGTTGAGCACCGCCGCGGTGGTCAGGCTGAGGACGAAGACGAGGCCGAAGAGGCGCGACGCCGAGGCTCCGGCGCGGGGCACGACGCGACGCCCGAGCTGGTCCATCGTCCCCACCCGCGCGGCGACCCCGGTCATGACCATGATCGACGCCAGCGCGAGGAACGGGCGCCAGAGGATGTCGAGCGCCTCGCGGACGTCGCCCGGGTGCAGGTCCCCCGCCGCGACGAGTACGAGGACCCCCAGGGCCGCCGCCAGCGCGGGGCCGATCCGGAGCCCGCTGGGGAGCTTGGGCCGCCGCAGCGTCAGGCTCACCGTCACCGCAAGAGCCGAGACGGCCGCCGCCTCATGCATGGCCCGAGTGTGTCAGCTAGGGGGCGTCCCCGCCACTTAGGGCTGGGCCGCCGAGGGGCTCGTCGTGTGCGTGTAGGGCCCGTTCGATTGCGAGATCTTGTTCTGGCCCTTGCGCTTGATGAACGGCGGCTCGCCGCCGAGCTCCGGACCTGGCCGGATCGGGAACTTCGGGAACGGATGGATGGCTTCCTTGAGCGCCGTCCGCAGCGTCTCGGCCATGTAGGCGTTGCCGCGGTAGACCACCACGACGCGCTTGAGCCGCGGCAGCGGGTTCTGCTTCGAGCGGATGAACTCGGGCTCGACGTAGATGAGCTCGCCGTCGACCAGGAGCGGCGTCGTGTGGCCGCGGATCAGCTCCAGGCCGCGGCGCGTCCAGAGGCCCATCTGCTGCGAGATGAACGGGTCCTGGTCGATCGCGGCGTCGGCCTGCTCGGGCCCGATGAAGTATCTGCCCTTGGGGATCTCGAGCACCGAGATCTTCCCGTAGTCGGCGCCGTCCTGGTAGACGTTGACGATCGCCCGCAGGTTGAGCGCGTTCTCCGGCGTGAAGATCTGGGACTGGGTGAACTGGGTGGGCTGCGAGGAGGGCGGCAGCCCGCTCTGGCCCGGCTGGGCGACCCAGTAGTACGGCTCCTTCGAGAAGGTGATCGTCTTGCCCTCGCCGAGCACGGGGCCCACGACCTCGTTGGCGTCGTCGAAGACGTCCTCCTGGGAGAAGTAGGTCAGCGGGTCCTGCTGGTGCGTGTAGATGTACTCGTCGTCGAACTGGGTGTGGAACAGCTGCGTCGGGTACTGCACCTGCTGCTTGAGCCGCGCCGGCATCTGGGCCTTCGACTGGAACATCTTCGGGTAGACGCCCTGCCACATGTTGATGACCGGCTCGTTCTGCCACTTGTACAGATGGACCTGGCCGGTGTAGGCGTCGATCGTCGTCTTGACCGAGTCGCGCGCGTAGTTGATCCAGCGGCCCCTGCGCCACGTCGTCAGCGGCGTGCGCCGGTCCGACTCGTCGCCGAGCTCCTGGATCTCGCTGTACGGGTAGCGGTTGCTGGTCGAGATGCCGTTGACCATCCACTTGATCCGGTTGCCGTCGGTAACCGCGTACGGGTCGGTGTCCTCGAACAGGAAGGGCGCGATCCGCTCCGCCCGCTCGATCGGCGTGCGGAACAGGTGGACGCGGCTGTCGTTCTTGATCAGGTTGCTGAAGAAGATGTCCATGAACGAGCGGGCCTTGTAGCCGAGGACGATGCGCTTCAGCGGCGAGTCGACGGTGATGCCCGCCTTCACGCTCTTGGGGAACTTGATCTGCGCACGCCCCTCGGCGGTGGGGTGGTCGTGCTCGGGCACGTTGGCGACGTCGGAGAACGCCATCGAGCCCGCGCCCTCGCCGTAGTAGACCGACGGGTTCTTGACGCCGATCTCGGGCTTCGAGGTCTGGACCGGGATGTTGGCCGAGTCGTAGACCGGCTCGCCGGTCGGCGTCGTGTCCTGGAGCATCGACATGACGAGGCCGTAGCCGTGCGTGAACACGACGTAGCGCTGCCCCCACCAGGAGAGCCACGGCTTGGGCTCGTTCAGCGGCAGCTCGCGTACCGAGCTCGCGAACAGCCGCTCCTTCCCCTTGATGTAGTAGCGCGTGGTGTCGACGTCCATGAAGTCGTAGTAGGGCCGCAGCTTCTGCTGCTGGTGGTATGTCGACAGCGTCGGGCCGTAGATCGGCTCCTCCCAGCCCTTCGTGTAGTCGCGCGAGTTCTGGAGGATGCGGTTGGCGTACTCCGGATCGATGATGCGCTCGAGCCAGGAGGTGTAGCCCGGCCACAGTGGGGCGTTCTGGATCGACGGGCTCTTGAGGAGGTCGCGCAGCGGGGTCTTCCGGTTGCCCTTGTCCTTGGGCACGAACTGCTTGACCTGGACGTGGTCGAGGCCCCAGGCGTGATTGGTCGCATCGATGTGGTACTTGATGAACGGGTACTGGACGACCGGCTCGTTTGGCGTCGTCTGCGTCTGGTTGCGCAGCCCGACCATCGCCTGGAAG
Source organism: Thermoleophilaceae bacterium (assembly GCA_045805365.1). Classification (GTDB taxonomy): domain Bacteria; phylum Actinomycetota; class Thermoleophilia; order Solirubrobacterales; family Thermoleophilaceae; genus DASXBA01. Next base: position 3,699 of record JBJMLJ010000064.1, on the reverse strand, counting down.
ACGACGACCACGATCAGCCCGGGCAGGAGCGCCCAGACCAGGGTGCGCCCGCGCATCACGCGCCAGTCGCGCACCTTGTCCGGCGCAGCGACGGCCGTGCGGAACTGCCGCAGCCGCACCGCGAGCACGATCATGCCGATGACCAGCACGACCGCCTGGAGCATGAACGCGTGCTTGTTCGACCAGATCCCGGTGACGTCCAGGTTCGACGCGCCGTTCGGGATCGACCGGTTGGTGTTGTCCTTCCACAGGAGCGCGTAGACCCGCAGCCAGTCGTCGATGGCGAGGAGCACGCCGGTCGTGACGAGCGCGCCGGTGGCGAAGGGCGTCGCCAGCTGCGCGATGAGACCGGCGGCGCGGCCCATCCTGGCCGGGCGGGGGCGCTTGTCCCGCGTGATCCACGCGCACGCAATCCCGGCTATCAACGCCACGAGCGCGATGTCGGTCAGCTCGTGGGCGGTCATCACGATCGCCGGGTACTTGAAGACGTAGAAGCCGATGTCGTGGTGGTAGATCGGATCGGCCTGGTGGAACGACTTGGAGTGGAAGAAGGGGAGATAGGTCAGGTAGTGGCGGGAGTCACGGATCCCCAACACGAGCCCGACCAGCAGCCCCAGCTGCGTCCCCCTCCGCCGCGCCATGCCGTCGAGGCTGAGTCGCACGGGCACGATCACCGCGAGCGACCAGAGCACGAAGGCGATCGCGAACAGGATCGCCCCGGTCTTGAAGTTGGTCCAGAAGACGCTCTTGAAGCCGAGGCTCTCGAGGAACCAGTACTGCATCAGCAGGTTCGTGAGCTGGTCGAGCAGGAAGAGCACGAACAGGACGGCGGCGAACCCGAGCGCGCGCGACCACAGCCGGCTACCCGACGGCGCCCGCGGGAGCTCGACCGACGGCAGGCTGACGAGCCCGACCCTGGGATCCGCTGGGCGTGGTCTCTCGACGGTCGCCATCAGGCCTGCTCCGCCGGCCGGTTATAGACGTCGAGCACCTGCGGCAGGCTCGTCTCGACGCCGCGGGTGAGCAGTAGCGCGAGCATCAGGAGGCCGCCGGTGGTGTACCGCACGAGGGTGACCAGGACCGCAAGCGCCACGGACTCGGGCATGCCGAGCCCGCCGGCGTAGATCGCCGTCGCGAAGCCCCACTCCCACTGGCCGATCCCGCCCGGCGTGACCTGGATCAGCCGCGCGATGTAGCCGCCGACCACGCCCATCATCACGAATTTGAAGGCCACGTTGATGACCACGAACCTGCCGGTGAAGGCCTGCGAGATCACGTACGCGGCGACCTCGATGAGGAAGAACGCGACGAGCGAGAGCACCGCGAGCCGGAGGAGCAGCCCTGGCTGCGTGTTGATGGCGCGGACGGCCTGCCTCGCCTTGACGAACCACTCCCTCGGGCCGCCGCCCTCTCCCTTCTTGACGCGCACGAACATGTAAGAGGCGGCCAGAATGATCAGCGGCCACGCCATCATCGAGAGCCAGCCGTTGATCCCCACGGAGAAGAGGCCGTAGAGCGCGTAGCTGACGGTCTCGAAGACGATGAACAGGCCGGCGAGCCAGACGATCTGGGCGGCCCGCTCGAGCGGCACCCCCTGGCCCTCGAGCGCCGAGGCCGCGGCGACCTTGCCGATGTCGAACGGCATGATCCGGTTGATGCCGCGACCGTAGAAGTAAGCCCGCGCGTGAGGGCCGAAGGGACCCTCGGCTCCGCAGAACCGCGCCAGCATGTGGAACTGGAGCGACTTGAGGGCCCAGACGGCGATGAACAGGAGGGCGGCCAAGGCGACGAGCCCCCAGGACACCGCGTCGTTCGCGTACGCGTAGAACTTCGGATCGGGCAGCCCGTGGAAGAAGCCCTCGTCCGCGTCGGTGACCGCGATGACGCCGGATTGGGAGAGCGGATAGAGCAGCCGCGTGATCCCCAGCAGGTTCCAGACGCCGCCGGAGACGATGAGCTGGTAGATGGCCCCGATCGCGATCACGTAGGACAGGAGGAAGGGCCAGAACAGGCCGCGTCCGGCCCGGCGCGTGGCGCCGAGACGGTGGCGGAGCCCTGCGCGGCGCTCGCCGTCGTCGTAGGGAAGGGAAGCGGTGGCCAAAGCGGTTCTCGCGGGTCTTCTACCACAGCCCCCGCACCCAGGTCCATAGTTTGACTCCGGTCTGCCGGCGCGCTTACCATCGCCGCGTGAGCTCGTTCGGGAATGCCTCGGCCGCGATTAGGGGCCTTTCGTTCCCCGTCAAGGCGACCGCCTGGATCCTCGGGGCGATCGTCTTCGCGATCGTCGGGCTGTCGCTCGAGCAGGACCCGGTCAAGCAGAGCACGGCGCGGCTCAAGGCCTACGAGAGCCAGCACCACATCCAATCCGCGCAGCAGGGCGGCGGCTCGGCGGGCGGCAAGGGCGCGCCCGAGACGTCCGGCGCGGCGCCGGTCGGGGTGCCGGGCACCGAGGGCAAGGACAAGCAGCTGTCCGCCGGCTCGGTCCCCTCCGAGCTGACGGGCGAGCGGATCCCGAAGGGCATCACGGCCACCGACGCAGGCGTGCGGAAGCTGTTTGCCGCCACGCTCGGCAGCCGCGGACGCGCGGGCCAGACGACCAACACGCTCAAGAGCGTGAGCTGCCGGGCGGAGACCTGCAAGATCTCGTACGTCCCCGACGGCCCGGGGGTCGGCCGCGTCATCGAGACCCAGGGGTCCATGTGGGCCGGCCTGCTCAGCGACCGCAAGTGGCGCAGCGCCACCATCGTCGCCCTGCCCGTCACCCGGGGGCACGGCAAGCAGGTCGGTGCGACGACGACGATCGCCTGTACCCGCGCGGGCGTCCTCAAGGTGGGCAAGTGGGGCATCCAGTCCACTCCCAAGATCCGGCGTTTTTGTCGGGTGACGTAATTGACTTTCGTCACCCGGGCCGGTTACTGTTCCTAAAGATTCCCTAAAGATCTCCTGAAGGGAGTAGGCCCCATGCGCAGGTCGAGCCGTGTCGTCCTGGTTGTAGCCGTACTAGCAGTGGCAGGGATGGTGAGCGTTTCGCCTGCGTTGGCGAAGACGGGCCCGGACCTGGCGGTCAGCTCGCTGGCCGAGCCGCCTGACGGCGTGCCGCACGCGGGCGCCTGGCAGGAGTCCTACACGGTCGCGAACCAGGGCAACCGGCGCGCCGGCCGGACGAGCGTCAGGTTCTACCTGGCGCGGCGGCAGCACAACCCGAGGAAGGGCGACTTCCGTCTCCGCGGCAATGCCAGCAAGGCGAGGATCAGGAAGCTCGGCGCGGGCAACGAGCTCGCTCGGCGCATCAAGCTGAGGGTCCCCGCCAGGGTTCCGAACGGCAACTACTACCTGGTGGCCTGCATCGACAAGACCCACCGGGTGCGGGAGACCGACGAGGGCAACAACTGCCGGATCACCGGCCAGGTGGTGGCGCTCGGCGCCGCCGTGACGGGACCGGACGTGAGCGGCGGGAACAACAACACGTTCGTGGTCGCTCGTACCACGCTGCCGATCGGCAGCGCCACGGTCCAGGGTCCCCTCTCTAGCCCGGGCGACGACGAGAAGAGCAACCAGCGCAAGCAGCTCTTCAAGGTCGGGCCGATAACCGTCATCGCCGACTGCAAGAGGACGACCAACGGCGACCGCGCCAGCCCGGGAACGCCGTTCAGCAATCCGACCGACTTCGACGAGGACGGCGACGAGGGCAAGATCCTC